>DODH01000145.1:0-2209 GCA_003545625.1 Nitrospina sp. | reverse complement strand
CGGAGAAGTTTTTGCGATGGCTCTTTCAACGATAGTAGCAGGAAAATCAACAGGCTCAATCGCTTCGCCCTCTTCATTGGCAATCGACTTAAAAAATCCATAAATATCCGACAAGCCGGGCCCTGATAATACGCGCTCTATACTGACTCGTGAATATTTTTTTTGCAGAAAAAATAAAAGCTCCGCTTCCACACTGTTCCGGGGAGAAAAATCACAATGTCCCCCTTCGGAATCCATAACAATAAATTTGCCATTTCTCTCCGGAATCAGGAAGGCCTGCCCCAAACCTGTGCCTGCTGAAACCACGGAAATTCTTCCCCCACTCCCCGAAGCTCCGATTTGAATTACTTCAAAATCTTCAGGACTTAAAAATGGAATCGCGCATGCCGTAGCAGCCAAATCGTTGATCAGCCAAACCGCATCTATCCCCAAGTGTTTTTTTAAGCACTCTACCTCAACCTGCCAGGAAAGGTTGGTCAAACTGCATTTTTCGTTAGTGACTTGACCGGCCACGCCAAAACATGCTTTCTCAATCGTTGACTCGTTATCCTTTAAAAAGTCGTCCAGTATTTTCTCGATACTGGAAAAATCCCGGCTCTCATAACGCTTCTGGGTTATTCGCGTTGAGCTATCAAAAAGCGCCAGGTTGACCTTGGTTCCCCCGATATCACCGGCTAATATCATCTTTATTTAAGAAATGACCGGATGCGCTCATCCAATGCATTTTGGTCTTTAGTGAAAGACTGCAACGCCGATTGCGTCATCAAATCATCCAGCGCAACAGATTCGGGCCAGGCAGACAGGTCTGGAATTTTCCCATGCTCCTGGATTTTCTTTAAGTCATCATCGCTGAAAGGATGAAACAAGTTGACACTGCGTGCAATTTCATCCAGTTCTTTTCCTTGCATGGAATCCAGATCCGTTCTGGCAATCAGAGTATCGACAAAAGCTTTGAACTCGTCTGACAATTCCCAAAGCTCCGAAAAACGCTTTGCAAGAGGATGCTGCGGATCAATCCCCGGTTCAATAGAATCATCAATATGAGAAACCATCGAAGATTTACCGGATTCCTGAAATTCTTTCATGGCCTTAGGCGGAATGGTCAATACATCCAGTCCGGCTAGAAAAGCCACTTGCTCACCGCTTCTTATGCTGGCGGCTATCAATCGCGATCCCACTTCTTTATAATTTTCACGCGCAGACCGCAATGCCCGCTGAGTCGCCAAAGTCACTTTTTCCCCTACCAGTTCTCCTGTTCCAGCTTTATGGTCCATAACCACTTGATTCAACCGACCCAAAAACACATTCACAAAATCCGGGTTACCCAAACGCGCCGCCAGATAGTTTTGCCGAACCGAAAACCCCAAAGTGAAATTAATAGGAACCCCTTCCTGCCTTAAAGTACGAACCGCCAAATATCCTTCAGGAGTCAGAGGCACTTTGACAGTAAAATATTCAGGGCACACCTTGTAATATCTACGGCCAAAATGCAGGGTACGCTCTATACTCCTGGACACAGCCGGATGCAATTCCACACTGACTTTCACCTTGAAAGCCTGGACCAGACGCAGGGCAATCTTGCAATTGATCACGAACCCCACCTCCAGGGTCATTTCCTCCGCAGACAAATCCAATCCTTCCTGATTGATTTTCTGGATGGTGTCTTCAATGACCTGGTCCATAACCCCACTTTGCACCACCTGATTGGCTAGAGTATTATTGGTGGTCAAAGCCGTGAGTTCGTCCTTCCATATCTCCTGGGCTTTTTCCAACTCGCCGGTATCGATCCACACCTCAGTACCAAGGGCTTTCAATCTGGCTAATAAAGGATCCGATTCATTCCTGGGCGACGCCCCTTCAATCTTTTCAAAAGCCAGCCCATGCAAAATCTCATCCAGCTTTTGGCTCACAGTAGCCATGTATTTATCCTTTCTAAATTCCAGGTTTACCTAAAAGTTTGAACATATTTTTTTTATAAAACTCAACACCAGGCTGATCAAAAGGGTTGACCCCATTCAAATAGCCGGTCATCGCCACTGCCCTTTCAAAAAAATAAATAAGCTGACCTAGAGATGTTGGCGAGCGATCTTTAATTTTTAGTGTCATGTTGGGAACACCTCCTTCTTTATGCGCATCGGCAGTTCCCAGCCAGGCTTTCTCATTAACAGTATCCAGCATTTCACCGGCGAGGTAGTTTAAACCGTCCGAA
>DODH01000222.1 GCA_003545625.1 Nitrospina sp. | reverse complement strand
TTTTTGAACCCATCCCCAAGGTCCCCGTTCATCACGTAAGACCGGGCCAGTAGTAACCGGTGGGCGATGATGTGCTCGTGGTTGGGGTGAATGACAAATAACCTTTCCAGAATAGAAATGGCGCGGCTGTATTTTTCTTTTTTGTAATTGGCGGTAGCGGTATTAAGCAGAGCGGTGAGGTTGGTGGGGTCCATTCTCAAAACCATGGAATAGATTCCCATTGCCCGCTGATACATCCCAAAATGCGCAAAAATCTCCCCTTTTCTGTTCAATGCTTTGCTAGGATTGATGAACAAAACATTTGGGTTCAGGGGTTGCCGTTCAGTCGATTCGATTTTTTCAGGAAATTCATCGAGAGAGGCCTTGGCAATTCCATTGGGATCGCCCAGTTTCTTAGCTTTTTCATAGATCTCCCTGGCTTTGTTCATATGGCCGCGAAGAACCTCTATGTCTCCCCATTCCTGATATCCCCGGCTCTTGAGTTTTTCATCGTCCTTTGCGAGCTCAATAAACTGCTCAACGGATTTTTCCGTCATATCCAACCGTAAAAACATACTATGAATCCCGACAAGAATCTCATGGACTTTCAGATCATCAGGGCTCAGGCGGGCAGCTGTCTCCACCTCAATGATGGATAAGCCGAATTGTTTAGATCGGTAAAGGGATTGGGATCGGCTTAAATGATACTTTCCTGGGACAACTTTCGAGGGTAATTTATCTGTGGCATTTTTATAGATATATTCCCTAAGTAGTTTGGCCGATTTTGCCTTGGGTTGGTCTCGATGGTTGTCCATGATGTGGTTGATATATACTTCCGCCTGTTCCTTGTTATTCCGGGTGGCATAAAGGTAAGCGAGTTGGTAAGCCGCGTCAACATTGTTCTTGTTGAGTGAAAAGGCTTGTTTGAAAGATTTTTCCGCCGCATCATTCTGGTTCAGATAGTTAAAAACCATTCCCTGTTCATAAGGGTATTTGGAATTTTGCGGGTCCAACCTGATGCTTTCCGCCAACTCCTTGTTGGCTTTTTTTGCTTTGCCTCTGGCCATCAAGGTCAAGGCAAATTCATAATGCGCCAGGGGGTCATTCCGATGTTGTTCTGCGGCGATGATGCAGGCTTTTTCCGAGATCAACCCGTTGCCAAGTTTCCGGTGGATCTGGCAGAAAGCAAAATGGAGGGCAGGGTGCTGGCGCTCCTTTTTAAATCCGATCAGCAGGACATCCAAGGCCTTCTTAGGGTTATCTTTTTCATTTAAAATGAGCGCTTTTAGAATTTCCGGGGTAGCTTCTTTAGGCTGATTGGAAATTTTCCCATCAAGAATTGAAATGGCTTCGTCAAATTGTTTTTGTGAAACCAAATCCCGAACCTTTTGGTAGTCCGGGTCATTTCTTTCATCAGAGAGGGAAAGATCCCAGTGTGCGATATCCTGCGAAGGGTAGGTTGCGCTTGCGGGACCTGATAAAACGGTTGCGATGCATAAAATGGTTAATAAAACCAAGTTTTTAATAGAAGTCATTTTTTTTGTTCCCGCCTAAAGAAAATTGCTGTATCAGTTTGTGTTGATTCGCACTGCTCGAGTGGCTTTTCGGGACCGGGATTTCTTGTTGCTGTTGAATACCGCACCGGTATTGAAAACCACCCCAAATGCGTTGTAGTTCCCGTTTACCTCGCTAGACCATAGAGAGCCGGTCCCGTTTTTCTCAAATATTGGGTCCGTGTGAATTTTCATTTCACTTCCTACCTGCGAGCTGTTTATTTTTTCGGCTTCGTAAAGGGTCTTCAATTCTTCTCGGGTAGGCAATTGCCAATCGCTGTGTTGAGCGAACCTCTCATCATTGAGTTGCCGGACATACTCATGAACCTCATGCCAGTTGAGCCAGTGGCCGGAATGAAGATAGGAATCTTTTTTCATCCACATCAGTCCGGTCTTGGTATCGGTGATCGTCCCATCATCATTATCCAGATAGCGTTTGTCAGCGGATTCAACAGGAATCGCATAAACGCTCGAACTCAGAATTCCCAGTAAAAGAAATAGTGCTATTAAGAAAGCGGATATCAAATCTTCGCTTTTGGATGGATATAAGATTGATTTTGCCATCACCCCATTTTTTTCTTAAGTAATTTGTTAACCATGGCCGGATTGGCTTTCCCTTTGCTTGCTTTCATGACTTGGCCTACCAGAAAACCGAGGACTTTCTCTTTGCCTCCCTTGAACTCTTCAACCTGGCTGGGATTAGCCTGGAGCACTTCAGCCACTATTTTTTCTATGGCAGAACTATCGGTGATTTGTTTTAGCCCCTTTTCGTCAACGATACTGCCTGCAGATTTTTGCGTTTGATACATTTCCTCAAAGATTCCTTTGGCGATATTACCGCTTATCGTTCCCGATTCGATCAGTTTAAGCAGATCTACCAGTGCAGAGGGCGAAACCGGGCAATCTACGATATTCCTGCCATCCTTTTTCAATTCCCGCAAGAGGTCCCCCATCATCCAGTTGCTGATGGTTTTAGGTTGGGGGAACAGGGCTGTGCATTGCTCGAAGTAATCCGCGAGAGGTTTCGAGGAAGTCAAAACCCCTGCGTCATATTCGGGGATTTTGTAGCTTTTGACGAAACGCTCGCGTTTCTGTTCGGGAAGTTCGGGAATTGTTTTACGTAGTTCTTCCACCCATGCCTCATCGATCATTATGGGAACCAGATCTGGGTCGGGAAAATAACGGTAATCATGCGCTTCCTCTTTGCTTCGCATGGGGAACGTTTCGTTCCGGTCCGAATCATAAAGCCGGGTTTCCTGTTTTACGGTGTCACCCTGATCCAAAAGTTTGGTCTGTCGGTCCACCTCGTACTCAATGGCTTTCTGGATGAATTTGAAAGAATTAAGATTTTTCAATTCTGCTCGGGTGCCAAACTCTTTTTGTCCAACGGGACGAATGGAAACGTTAGCGTCACAACGCAGGCTCCCTTCTTCCATGTTGCAATCGCTGACTCCGGTATATTCTAAAATGGATTTCAGTTCGTTCAGGTAGGCTCGGGCTTCTTCCGCCGAGCGCATGTCGGGTTCGCTGACCACCTCGCACAGAGGGACACCGGTTCGGTTGAAGTCGACATAGCTTTTGCCCGGCCTGCCTGAATTTTCTCCGTGGATCAATTTTCCGGCATCCTCTTCCAT
>DODH01000175.1 GCA_003545625.1 Nitrospina sp. | reverse complement strand
TTGGCCATGAGCGGCCCTTATTTTATAAGGGCCTGCAAGTTGCCTTAGAGAAAAATGCCGAATAAATGGAGAGCTCTTTTAAAGCCTTTTTCATAGCAATATATCCAGAGTAATTTTTTAAATGTGAAATGGGGGCTTGGGTATGAACCTTGCAATTACTCTGGTATCAAGGGATGTAAGAGATATTCTTCCTCTCTGCAAAAAGGCTTGTATGTATCAAAGCCTTTATTTCAAAGGGTTTCTGGAGTTCGTCCTGCGTTGGGGCGGTGTCAAAATTTTGAAAGATTGAATGAGGAGATTATGGCAGAAACGGGTGGTTTGAAAGCTTTGGTGCAAAGGCCGCAGGAAATGTTGGTTGCGCTGGGAATCGTTACGATTCTGGGGGTTATGGTGATGCCAGTCCCCACTGTGTTGATAGACCTTCTTCTTTCTTTCAGCATTACTTTTTCACTGGTTGTGCTCATGGTGGCGGTGTTTATGATTTCTCCACTGGAGTTTTCTGTGTTTCCTTCCCTTTTGCTCATCATCACCTTGTTAAGGCTTTCCTTGAACATCGCTACCACCCGAATCATTCTTTTAAATGGGGATCAGGGGATCGGTGCGGCGGGACAGGTGATTCAATCCTTTGGATCTTTTGTTGTCGGCGGTAATTACGTAGTGGGAACCGTCATATTCATCATTCTGGTGATGATCAACTTCATTGTTATTACCAAAGGTTCAGTACGTACCTCGGAAGTTGCCGCCCGTTTCACATTGGATGCCATCCCCGGTAAGCAGATGAGTATCGATGCCGATTTGAATGCCGGTCTGATTAATGAACAGGAAGCACGGACACGAAGGAGAAACCTGGAGCGCGAAGCGGATTTTTATGGATCCATGGACGGTGCCATTCGCTTTGTGCGCGGTGACGCGATCGCAGGTATTCTAATAACTTTGGTCAATATCATTGGCGGTTTTGCGATTGGTGTGTTTCAGCAGGGCATGGAAGCCAGCGAAGCGGCTCAGGTATATACGCTATTGACGATAGGTGACGGCCTGGTTTCTCAATTGCCGGCTTTGGTGGTTTCCACCGCCGCGGGCCTGGTGGTGACCCGGGCTGTATCGGACAAGAATCTGCCCGGTGAATTGATCAAGCAGTTGCTGGACCAGCCTTTTGCGTTTCTCATCGCATCAGGTATTTTGTTTTTCTTTGGCCTGATTCCGGGACTTCCACATGTTCCATTTATTTTGATGTCCGTGTTGGCTGGAGTCATTGGGTATTCCAAAATTCAAGACAATCAAAAAGTCGAGCAGAGGCAACTGCGTAAAAAAGAGGACGAAGCCAAGATCCCGCTTCCCGAAAAAGTAGAGTCTATTCTTCCTCTTGATATCATGGAACTGGAAGTGGGTTATGAACTGATTCCTCTTGTTGATGCAGACCGGAATGGAGAACTTTTAGAGAGAATTAAATCCATTCGCAGGCAGTTTGCCTTGGAGATGGGTTTCATCGTGCCGCCTTTGCATATCAGAGATAATCTGCAATTGAAATCGAATGAGTACTCGGTCCTCATAAAAGGTGTGGATGTCGCCCGTGGCTCCATCATGATGGGAAGGATTCTGGCGATGAATCCGGGAACAACGGATCGAGAAATTGAAGGTATAAAAACCACTGAGCCTACTTTTGGACTGCCCGCGATCTGGATTCCCAGCAATAAGAAGCAGGAGGCACAAATGGCCGGTTACACGGTGGTAGACCCGGCAACGGTTATCACCACTCATATTAAAGAAACGATTAAACGACATGCCTATGAACTGATGGGTCGACAGGAGACCCAGGCACTTCTGGATAAATTTAAGGAAACTAATCCCAAGGTGGTTGAAGAACTTATTCCCAATGCCCTGAGTCTGGGTAAAGTTCAAAGAGTTTTTCAAAACCTTCTCAGGGAACAAATTTCCATTCGTGATCTTAGAACCATTCTGGAAAAACTTTCTGATTATGCTTCGTTGACTCAAGATCCTGATGTGTTGACGGAATATGTTCGCCAGGGATTGGCCCGGCCGATCACCAAACAATATCAATCAACTGACGGAACGCTTTCGGTCATGACCCTGGACAGAGGAATTGAGGATATCATCGAGGGCTCCATCCAGAAGTCCGATACGGGCGCATTTTTAGCGTTGGAACCCAGTGTGGCGGAACGTTTTTTGACCCGTCTTAAAGAGATGATTGAAAAAATTACTCCCAATATTGAAACATCGCCAGTATTACTGGCTTCTCCGGGATTGAGAATGCATATCCGAAAGTTTACGGAACGTTTTATTCCCGACCTGATTATCATATCGCACAGTGAGGTAGCGCCCTCTGTGCAAATCAAAACTCTGGGTATTGTGGATTTAAATGCGAATTAAAAAATTTACGGCGAGCAATTACTCCATCGCCTTACAAAAAGTGAAACAGGAGTTGGGCGAGGAAGCGCTTATATTAAGTACCCGTTCTATCAAGCCGCCCTCACCTATAGCGGGAAGAAGGGAAGCAACGCGAGTAGAAATCACTGCCGCTGTTGAATATGCTTCCCCGGTTGTTGCACCGGAAGTCCAGATTCCCAATGAACTTGAAAATAAAGCGGAAAACGCGGATTTAAAATCTCTGATTTTCAGCCTTCTCAGCCAGACCGATCGAGCGCAGGCTATGGGGCTCAAGCCGCACCAATTTGATACCTTTTCCCACCTTGTTGAAAATGGCCTGGATGAAAAACTGGCATCGAAAATATTGAAAAAAGCACTAGAACAAAATTCAGAACAGACTGTTGATTCCAGCAAAGAACCGTTAAAAGTCATGAACTTGATGAAAAAGGTTCTTCCATGCAAGGGAGAGATTGATCTAAACGGCTATGGACCGAAAATTGTAGCGTTTGTCGGGCCTACGGGAGTGGGAAAAACTACCACGGTAGCCAAAATTGCGGCGGAGTATGCCCTTCGCCGAGGCAAAAAGGTGGCAATGGTTTCTCTGGATACCTATCGGCTGGGAGCGATTGACCAACTGAGAATTTATGGGGAGATCATGGAAGTTCCCGTTGAAGTGGCAGGAGGAGAGGAAGAATTGCGCCAGATTATTACCAACCACTCAGACAAGGATCTCATCCTCATTGATACCACCGGCCGATCGCATCAGGATAAAGACTACTCCCGGCAGTTGAAGGAAGTTTTTGATGCGGTGGGAGGGGTGGAAACCCATTTGGTTCTCAGTGTGACTGCCCAGGAAAAATTATTTATGGCAACGTATCACCAGTTTTCTTCCATGGGATTGGATCGGGTTCTATTTACCAAACTGGATGAGGGGTTGAATTTTGGCTCCTTATTCAATTTCTCTGTACGAAACAGATTACCCATATCTTATTTTACATCCGGTCAACAGGTTCCCGAAGACCTGGAAGTGGCCAGGCCAGAACGGGTAATAAGTTTGATTTTTAACTGATTTCAAGATAAATTAAAGGATTAAGGCATGTACTTGGGTAATCAGGCAACTACTTTAAAAAGAATGGCATACGGAAAAATGAGCGGATCGAACCTGAGGGTCTTGGCGGTCAGTAGCGGCAAGGGGGGCGTTGGTAAAAGCAACTTCGTTGTCAACCTGGCTTATGCCTTGTCCAAGAGAGGAAAGAAGGTGCTCGTTGTGGATGCCGATTTGGGATTGAATAATATTGATATCCTTTTAGGGCTGGCTCCGCAAAAGCACATCGGGCATGTTTTGGCCGGAGAATCTAATGTGGAGGATATCATTCTTCACGGTCCTGCAGATATCCATATACTGCCTGCCGGAGACGGTTTGCAGGAATTGACGCAGTTGCAGTCGGAAAAGAAAATGGTTCTCATGGATGAGCTGGACCGTGTCAGCCAGGGATACGACTTTCTGGTTTTTGATACCGGCGCCGGCATTTCCACCAATGTCACTTATTTCTGTAGTGCCGCCCACGAGACGATTCTCATTGCTACTACGGAACCCACCTCGCTGACAGATGTTTATGCGTTGATGAAAATTCTTCATAATAAACACGCGCAAAAGCATTTCAGGATAGTTATCAATTCAGTAAGCTCAGAGCGAGAAGCGCAAGGGGTTTATCGTAATTTGACGGCGGTCACGGATCGGTTTCTTAAGGGCATTTCTGTCGAATACATGGGCTATATTCTGCATGACCCGAATGTTCCCAAGGCGGTGCGGCAGCAAAAAGCATTTTTAGAATTGTACCCTTTTTCTAAATTCAGTGGGTGTATTAACGAGTTGGCGGAAAAAATTTCCAAGGAGAAAGCTAGTCCTCTGTCCTGCGAGGGGGATCAACCTTATTTTTGGCGGAGTGCGTTTCAGGTGCAATGAATCCTATTAATATACAAAAGATGGCTATCGCGTTTGCTTTGCTGGCATTCGGTTTTCTAGCGATTGGTAGCGTTTTGATGGGAAGCCGGGTGATAACCGGAGTGATTCGAGGAGGATTGGGATCATTGATTTTTGGCGGACTGATTTGGGGCTTTGCGGATTTGTTTTTGTCGGAAGATGAAGATGCTGGGATTCAGGATATGGTCAATGATGACAATAATCCTGATAAAGGGGAACAGCTGGATCAAACAGCCTAATGAAAGAAATAGTTAAATGGCAAATAAACAGGGAATGCTTCAGCAAATTGAAATTTCCGTAGAAAACCGGGAGGCCGTGATCAAGGAATATGCGCCGATGGTCAAATATGTCGCCAACCGGATTGCCATGCGCCTGCCTCCGCATATCGAGGTGGATGATTTGATCAGTGTTGGAGTTTTGGGGTTGATTGACGCGATTGACAAATATGACGCAACTCGTGGAGCCAAGTTTAAAACCTACGCGGAATTCAGGGTTCGTGGCGCGATTCTTGACGAATTGCGGTCGATGGACTGGGTGCCCCGATCCGTTAGGCAGAAAGCTTCTGCCATGGATAGAGTGGTGCAGAAACTGCAAAACAAGCTCGGACGTCCGCCGGAAGATGATGAGATTGCCGGAGAAATGGGAATCAGCCTGGATGAGCTGTTTGTAGCTTTAAATGAAACCAAGAGCATGCCCATACTCAGCTTGGAGGATCTGGGTATTGCCAAGGAATCTGGTGAACAGCAAAGTCTTCTCGATTGCCTTGCGGGAAAAGGGGACGCGGACCCGCAAACTCAACTTAGACTGAACGAACTGAAAGAAATCATAGCCAAGGCAATCGATACCCTGCCGGAAAAAGAACGCCTGATGATTTCTCTTTACTATTACGAAGAACTTACCATGAAGGAGATTGGGGAAGTATTGGGCATCACCGAATCTCGAGTCTCACAAATCCATTCCAAAGCCGTATTCAGACTGCGCAACAAATTGAAATCCATCATCGCCGATGAAATGTGATCCCCTGATTGGCGATTCTCCCACAAAAAAGCAATAGTCTATTCGTTACTTGGGCACAGGAATTGTAAAATTCGTTTCAGAATCTGCGCCTGTTCCGCCATATCATCATGAAGTAAACGCATTCCTGATAATTTCTCATCAATTACGGTCGTGAAATATTTTTCAACCGCCTGTTTTCTCTGGTTTGCAGGAAGGGATTGCAGTTTAGCCAGTCCCGCAAGGTCTATCCAGAATCCGCTGCATTTGGAGCACTGATTGATTTCAGTATCCCATTCGGCGCTGAAAAAATGCCGGTATAGCAAAGTGGTTTTGCATGCGGGGCAGGTGTGCTCGGTCCCGCGATAGATTTTTACTCCCTCCGCTCTTTCAATCGTCAATAGCGATTTTCCGATACCGGGCTTCAGGGCCTTGAGTTTATTGAATTGGAAACGGTCAAACCACAACCCTCCACATTCCCCTCGGCAAGTTTGGATTGTGATTCCTGCGACCACGCTTTTTTGCAATTCATTCTCGCAGGCAGGACATTTCATGATCTTATAATTCAGTCAGTAGATTCTAATTTCTTTTTCTTCCGGTGGACGCGTTTTCCAGCGACGGTGCCCGCACATCCAGGGCGCGGGATTTTCCCGGATAACATTTTCTATAAACAGTTCGTATTGGTGGGTCCATTTCAGGATATCGTTTTCCTTGTCACCGGACTTCTCAAACCGGATTTCCGGTCCATACTCAATGCGATAGGTTCCCTTGTCGGTGGGGTGACAGAATAGGGGAAGGATTGGAGTTCCTAAACGATAACTCAACAACGCCAGCGACCGAGGGGTTGCTGCCTTTTTGCCAAAAAAATCAACAAAGACCCCGCCCTTGGCCGTGTTCTGGTCCATCATTACCGCGACACTGCCATTATTTTTAAGTTGCCTCACGATTTTTAAAGGGGACTCGTTACGATTAAATATCTTGTTTCCTGAAAGGGTGCGAAAATTTTTGGTCGCCTTATCCAAATAGGGGTTGTCCAGTTTTCGCACAATGGAAGAAAGTGGACAGATGCCTAGATAACCGTGAAATAATCCCATGATTTCCCAGTTTCCATAATGTGCGGTTAGAAAAAATATTCCTTTATTTTTTTTCAAGCACTGCCGCAATATGTCCAGTCCTACAGGTTCTCCCTCAATAAGTCTTCGAACCCGGTTTTCAGTGTCGCGGGTAGCCCAAAGGCATTGCAAAGCTGAAACTGCCAGGTTCTGGAAGGACTTCTTAATGATCTTATTTTTCTCGTTGGTGGATTTTGAATCTGCAAAAATAATATCGAGATTGATTTTTGCGGAACGTTTGCGCTTTCCTGAAAAAAGAAAAATCAGATTGCCCAACGCATTTCCTATCCTTACTACCATTTGTTGGGGAATGAGTTGTACCAGCAATAGCAGTAAGTTGAAAAAAACGTACTCCAGAAAATGCCGTGTTGATTTCAATGGTTTGGATTCACGCTGGGGTTATTGTTCGGCAATGGCGTGGGCGATAGCGTAATGCCGGTCATGCGAAATAGAGATGTGGATGGATTTGAGGTTCAATTTTTCGAACAGCTTTTTTCCTCGCCCAATCATTCTGACGATGGGTTTTCCTGAGGTCTGGTTCACGACTTCAATGTCTTTAAATCCGACATCACGACTGATACCGGTTCCCAGGCTTTTGGATACTGCTTCTTTAACAGCGAACCGGGCGGCAAAATGTTTTCCGGGATCTGCTTGGGATTGACAGTAATCGATTTCCGTGTCGGTGAATACCTTATTCTCAAAGCGGGGAGAATATTTTTCCAAAGATTTTTTTATCCGCTTTATTTCTACGATGTCCAGGCCGGTTCCATAAATCATCCCAGCACCTCAGGGTGAACGGTTTCGGCGATGTTACGCAGTGCCGTTTCGATTGCGGAAAATGTGATAGCACCCTGCCGAACAAGCCGGACAGGCATTTCCACCGCGTCTACGAGGGTCGAAGATTTTCCCCCCTGGCAAGTGCCGCCATCAATGATCAAGTCCACTTGGTTGCCAAAAGATTGTTGTACTTGTTTTGCTGTAATGGGTGGACTCTCCCCGGAAAGGTTTGCGCTGGGAGCGGTGACGGGCTGGCCCAGGGTTGAAATCAAATTCCGTGTCATGGTGTTTCCGGGTTGTCTGATTCCTATCCGGTTTGATCCCGCCAACACATTTTCGGGAATAACAGAGCTGGGTTTAAAAAGAAGGGTCAATGGGCCTGGCCAGAATTTTTGTATCAAAGCGGAATGGGCCGGAGTAATTTCTTTTACCATTGTTTCCAGTTGAACTCTTGAACTTATTAATAGAATCAGGGGTTTGTTTTTTTCACGGCCCTTCAGTTCAAAGACCTTGTTAACGGCTTCCCGGTTGAAAGGATCCACCCCCAACCCATAAAAAGTGTCTGTGGGAAACGCAATCACTCCACCTGCAAGAAGAACCTTTCGAGCCTTTGTAAAAACATCTTCTGTATTTGGGTCAACCTTTAAAATTTGCGGCATGGCTGGTTTTAAGTTTTTTGCTCTTTTGCGCAACGGCCTTTGCCTGATCTTTTTTGTATTTTATGAGCCGCCCCGCGAGTTTTTCATCGGACAGGGCAAGGATCTGCACGGCTAGCAGGCCAGCGTTTTTGGCACCGGGTTTTCCAATGCTGACAGTGGCTACCGGAATACCCCCCGGCATTTGAGCAGTTGATAAGAGGGAGTCGAGGCCGTTGAGCGGCGTGGAGGCAATAGGAACACCAATAACCGGAAGATGGGTATCTGCCGCTACCACGCCTGCGAGATGGGCCGCACCTCCCGCGCCGGCGATCATCACCCGGATACCACGGCGTTTGGCCCCTTGAACATATTTCCGGGTTCTTTCCGGGGAGCGGTGGGCAGAGGTAACCAAGACCTCATGGGGTACGTCAAATTGTTCCAGCACCTTGCTGGTTTCTTCCATTATTGTGAAGTCTGAATCACTTCCCATTACAATGCCGACCAAAGGTTTGCTCAAAACAAATGCCTCCCAGTTCAGGAACAGGTTTGAAATATTGAAAAACTTTTATAGCAATTTTTTAGAACCGAATCAAGTTTCAGAGCAAATCCGTTTGCTTGGTAATGAGCCGAGACAACTCCTTGTTCTCCAAAAAAAACTATCACCCCTTCGAGGCACAATTTCTTTGGAAGAATATCACGTGTGCTCTGGGTCCAGCGAGTTATGTTCATTCATTAGCTTTCATGCCCCGAATGGGG
>DODH01000038.1 GCA_003545625.1 Nitrospina sp. | reverse complement strand
CGTAAAAAGCGTGAAGCTTGAGTTCAAGTTGCTCCTCTCCAGTTCGGGATTCAGTTCCTGTAAACTCGGAGGGAGTTGTGAAAAATCTTGTTATGACAATGGTGAAAGCGCTAGTGGACAAGCCGGAAGAAGTTAGTTTGCGGGAAGTGGAAGGTGAAAAAACAACGGTGCTGGAATTGAGAGTCGCGAAAGAAGATCTAGGTAAGGTGATTGGCAAGCAGGGGAAAACTGCCAAGGCCATGCGTACTATCCTGAATGCGATGGCAACCAAATTGAAAAAACGGGCTGTACTGGAAATTATCGAGTGATATGGATTGGATTCCAGTTGGCAAACTTGCCCGAACTCACGGCCTGAAAGGGGAGTTGAAGTTTTATCCCCATGACCCGGAAGGGTTCGGATTTGCGGACGGACAGACCGTGCAGTTGGCCGGGACAAAAAAGAAATTGAAGGTTCAATCGATTCGTGGGGCTAATGTGCCCTACATTATCAAGTTAGAGGGAATTAACGATATCGAATCTGCCAAACCTCTGACCGGGGAGGAAGTTCTGGCAAACCGCGAGGATTTTCAATCTTTGCCGGAAGGGGAGTATTACCGATTCGAGATCGAAGGACTTGAGGTCTTCGATGAAGAGGGTCATCCTTGTGGGATCATCGAAGACATCATCCCCACGGGGAGTAACGATGTGTACGTGGTGCGAAACGGGGATTTAGAGTGGATGCTCCCCATGATCGATTCGGTGGTCAAGTCCATCGACTTGGAACAAGGTAAACTGGTTTTTCATCGTATTGAGGGTTTGTTTGAGGACACTCCGGTTTGACATTGTCAGCATATTTCCGGGGATGTTTGAATCTCCTTTTGGTGACAGCATTATTCAGCGGGCCCGGGAAGAAGGATTGCTGGATCTTCGCGTTCATGATTTACGCGACTACAGCCTGAATAAACACAGGAAGGTGGATGACACCCCTTTTGGTGGCGGGGTGGGCATGGTCATGAATGTCGAGCCCATTGCGCGTGTCGTTGCAGCGATTAAAAAGGAAGTTCCTGAAACCCGAACAATATTGTTATCTCCAGGAGGCCGGCCTTTCGATCAGGAAAAAGCCTGGGAGCTCTCTCGCTTACCGAGCCTGACTCTAATTTGCGGTCGCTATGAGGGTATTGACGAGCGGGTGCGACTGCATTTTGTCGATGAGGAAATCTCCATAGGAGATTATATTTTAACCGGCGGCGAAATTCCTGCCATGGTCCTTGTTGAGGCCATATCAAGGTTGGTACCGGGGGTGCTGGGCGATCCAGAATCGATAGTGGAAGAATCTTTCGCCGGCGATTTGCTGGAATATCCGCAATACACTCGGCCTCGGGATTATCAAGGGTTCAAGGTGCCGGAGATTTTGGTTTCTGGCGACCATAAAAAAATACGCGACTGGCAAAAAGCGGAAGCGTTAAAAAAAACTGCGCGGGTTCGGCCCGACCTGCTCAAGAAAAATAAACGGCAGGATAAAGGGTCTTGATACAGGACAGCATTGGAAGAAGCGTACTATTCGAATATTCATCTGGCGCTGGTCCATTTTCCCGTCTATAACAAACCGGGAGAAGTGGTGGTTTCATCCGTCACGACCTTGGATGTGCATGATATTTCGCGGGTTTGCCGGACGTTTGGGGTCGGTACTTTTTATGTGGTCACGCCCCTGAAGACCCAGCAGGAACTGGTGGAAAGGTTGATCGGCCACTGGATGAAAGGCCATGGGGCGCGGTATAATCCGACCCGAAAAGAAGCCCTGCTGAAAACCAAGGTTGTAAAAAGCCTGGATGCGGCGGTGGCTGAGGTGACGGAGCAAAGCGGGGAAAAACCCTGCGTGGTAGTCACCGGGGCCAAGCAGGTGCCGAACAGCATTGAGTTTGGAACTTTAAGAAAACAATTGCAGGAAGGGCGGCCCACACTTCTGGTTTTTGGCACCGGGTGGGGCCTGGAAAAGAATCTGATCCGCAACGCCGACCATGTTTTGCAACCCATCGAAGGTAATGCCGGGTTCAATCACTTGCCGGTGCGAGGAGCGATAGCAATTATATTAGACCGCTTGTTAGGTAGTAGAGGCGGGTCTTGAAAGAAATCAGAATCGAAAACAATTAATAGGTATCTCTATTTATTCGATAATTTTCTCTAGGGCAACTCGCAGGCCTTTTGGGCTACTATTCGTGCCCAAAATTTATAAGGGTTGCTCATGGCCAAAAGTAATTTTCAGAGATGCCCTAACGAAGTAAGACGTATTTTCTTAGGAGAGAGGTTCATGAATTTAGTAGACCAGATTGAAGCGAAAGAAATGAAAAAGGATGTTGCCGATGTTCATATTGGTGACACCGTCAAGGTGCATATGCGCATCGTTGAGGGAGAGAAAGAACGCATTCAGGTAATCGAAGGGGTGGTCATCAAAATGCGTGGCGGTGGGGCTCGTAAGACCCTGACGGTCCGCAAAATTTCTTTTGGCATCGGTGTGGAACGCATATTCCCGTTCCATTCCCCCCGTGTCGAAAAAATTGAGATCATTAGACGCGCCAAGGTGCGTCAGGCTAAGCTGTATTACCTGCGCGAACTGCGCGGCAAAGCGGCCCGTCTGAAAGAACTCAAAGCTCCGCGGCCTACGACCAAGACGAAAAAGACCAAGACCCGTGGTAAAAAAGCCAAAGCCGCAAAAGCCGCCGCCAAAAGTTCCTGACCCACTAGACGTGAGGCCAGCACTGCATTACCCGTAAAGCAAGCAACGCCATCAAGCGCACGTGATATTCTTCCTAAACTCTTACCCTTTCAGGGCATGAAGGCTAAGGAAGAGGACATCACGCGTGCCCCGCAGGGGTAGCAAAGTTTTTGCTATCTGCCTCCCTCGCCAGAGGGTGAGAGGGCTTCTACCGAAACGCCGGGAACGGGTTTGGGTTTTTCTGGGCTGTCTTCATCCTTAGGCAGGTTGAACGTTTCGCCTAAGCCGTGTTTCAGTTTGATGTTTTGGTATTTATATTTGGCACGGGAAAGGTAGGTCTTCAATCCTTTTACCCGGGTCTTGTCGGCAGGGTGGGTGGAGGCCCACTCGGGAGGGCCCTTATCCCCTTTTGCTTCACTGAACCGTTGCCAGAAGCGGATCGCCTCTTCCGGGTCGTACCCGGCTTTAGCCATATAGACCAGCCCGATCTGATCGGCTTCTCCTTCATCACCCCGGCTGAAAGGCAGAGTGATACCGTACAAAACCCCCAGACCCAAAGCGCTCATGATAATGTTTCGTTGGGTATTGTTTTTCAGGCTGAGGCTAGCACCTATCATGGCCCCGGTCAGCAGAAGTTGTTGCGACATTCTCTGGGCTCCATGCCGGGCAATAACATGAGCGATTTCGTGACTCAGCACGGTGGCCAGACCCGCTTCGTTTTTACAGATCGCCAGCATGCCGGTATAAACCGCGACCTTGCCGCCCGGCAGGGCAAAAGCATTTTGATCTTTCGACTCAATCAGCCTGAATTCCCAGTCCAGGTTGGGCATGTCACTCACCTTGGCGATCCGTCGACCCACACGCCTCAGCATCCGGTTCAAATGGGCATTTTCCGAATCCTTTTGGTCTTTAAGGGCTTTCTTGTAAGCTTGTTTGCCGAACTGAATTTCCTGCCACTCAGGGATAAGAATCAGGGCCTGCCTGTTTGAAATCGGTGTGGTCGCACAGGCGGTCAAAAGAAAAACCAGAATGATAATTTTTAACGGCTGCGGCATAGACCAATTATAGAAGGCTCAGGTGCAGTTTTCAACCACTTGGCGCCAGCGTGATACCCCCCAACATCCGGGGCATGCGTGATGTCCTCTCCATTAACCTTTGACTCCCTTCACGGTTGCTGAAAGGGTAAAGGCAAATGATGAGCATAACTCGCTGGACCCGACTAGCAATAACTTCATTTGGCAAATAACCGTTTTTCTCGGCTAAAAGAGCCCTTGCCGTTGCCTCTTAGTGGAAAGGGGGCTTTTCGTCTGGCGCTGGGTGGGATATAATATTACAATAAACAATAGCTTATATCCCAAACCCCAAATTATGATCCGTCTAATTAAAGAAGATGTCCAGGTTGCCTTGGATAAAGATCCTGCCGCGAGGAATTTCCTCGAGGTATTGATTTTGTACCCTGGAGTTCATGCCTTGATCGGCTATCGGCTGACTCATGGCTTATGGAGTATGGGGTTTAAGTTTCTTGCCCGGGCCATTTCCCAATTTTTTAGATGGATAACAGGTATAGAAATTCATCCAGCCGCGAAAATTGGCCGTCGGTTTTTTATCGACCATGGTATGGGGGTTGTGATTGGAGAAACTTCGGAAGTTGGGGACAATGTATTTATTTACCACGGGGTGACATTAGGGGGCTTGGCGACTAAAAAGGCCAAACGCCATCCTACCATTTCTGACAATGTAGTCATCGGTGCCGGGGCACAGGTTTTAGGTCCGGTCCGCGTTGGCCGAAATACGAAAATAGGTTCAGGTTCGGTAGTTCTCCAGGATGTTCCTGAGTATTCCACCGTTATCGGGGTTCCCGGAAGGGTGGTCTTTTCCGGCACCTCTTCAGATATGGAAGATGATGAGGGGCTGGAATCCTTTCCCGATCCCGTGGCCCGGGCGATTGAGTGCATGTTGGACCGGTTGCCCCAAATGGAAAAAGAAATCCGTCAGTTAAAGGAAATCCTGAAACAGAAAGGGATAGACCCCCCAGTTGAAATGGATTCCTCCAATATAAAACAGGTGTCAGGCCAGTCTAAATCCTAATTTTAGATCGCTTGTAAAACAAAGGTCTTCCTGTTAAAACCCGCACCCTTTTTTCGCACTCTGGTTTAGCTGATATTTCTCGCGGATATTTTAGGTACTTTAAATTTGGACAAAATTTATCTTGACCATAATGCCACCACACCGATTGCTCCAGAAGTTCTACACATCGTAACTTCTGTATTGCGGGACCAAGTGGGCAACCCTTCCAGCGTGCACTCTATGGGGAGGTCAGCCCGCGTCTTGTTAGATGAAGCCCGGGAACAGGTGGCTTCCCTCATTGGGGCCTCTCCATCAGAAATTGTTTTCACTAGCGGAGGGACAGAGGCGAATAATTTAGCCTTGCTGGGAGTGGCTCTAGGGATAGGTAAAACAGGGGGACATATTGTTACCAGCCAGGTAGAACATCCCTCGGTTTTAAATCCATGCAGGCAACTGGAGAGTATGGGTTTTGTTGTAGACCGGCTGAGGGTCGATGAACTTGGGCGAATCGATTTGCAATCTTTGGAAAACTGTCTAACAGAATCGACTCTGCTGATTTCCCTGCAACATGCCAACAGTGAGACCGGCGTTTTGCAGGATATCGAAAAAATTGGGGAGATCGCCAGGAAAAAGGGAGTATTGTTTCACACTGATGCGGTACAAAGTGTAGGTAAAATTCCGCTTCGGGTGCAAGACTTGCCTGTCGACATGTTGTCCATTTCAGCGCATAAACTGAATGGAGCCAAAGGAGTTGGAGCACTTTTTTTAAAAAAGGGAAGCCCGGATTTGTTTTCACCTGTGTGTGGGGGCAATCAGGAAAAAAAAAGAAGAGGGGGCACGGAAAATGTGGCGGGAATAGCGGGTTTTGGTAAAGCCTGTGAGTTGGCTCAGAAACGTGTGGATTCCTTGGAGTTCTTAAACCTTTCCTCTTTGCGTGAGCACTTTTATCAATTGGTGTCCACTCTGATTTCAGGAGTGGAAATTTTTGGTGACCTGGAGAACAGACTTCCTAATACTCTGAACTTGGGATTTGAAGCGGTTGAAGGTGATACTTTGCTGATTAGCCTGGATATGGCAGGGGTGGCAGTTTCTACGGGATCGGCTTGCAGTTCGGGGAGCGGACTGCCTTCACCAGTGCTGACAGCAATGGG
>DODH01000312.1 GCA_003545625.1 Nitrospina sp. | reverse complement strand
AACTGATAATAATCCGGTAACTGAACTTCACTAATCATAGCGTTTTATCCAATCGGGTTGATAACCAGTTTCAACTGCCTCTAATGAGACCAAAAAACCAGACTCCAATAACTTATTGATATTTAATGTTTAATTCTTCTTGTAAAAAAATTCTAAAAATTTTATAAACACAATAAAAACAGAGGGTTAAAGGTCATCCCCCAAAACACGGCATGACTTCCGGCTTGGATCATAACCAATAATACCTTAATATACAAATAGTTGTGTAAAATGTAAACAAAAAATCAGTGCGGGGTGAAGGAAGGCAAAAATCTAGCCTGTGCTAGGATTGAAAATGAGAGAATTTTGAGGCGAGAAACCGTGCACGAATCCCCCAAGAAACTGCTTAAATGTCCAATCTGCAAAAAGCCTGCGGAGAAGGATAAAAGCAAGAATCCGTTTTTACCCTTTTGCTCAGAACGATGCCGGACCATTGACATGGGGGCATGGCTGGATGGTAAATATGTAGTTAAGGAAGGCGAACCTAATCCCGGCCCGGAGTATTAAACCAAGGCGAACAACTACGCATCAATTGGCGGAGCGTTCATCTTCCTTATAAAAACTTCGAGGATTTGTTTCTGATAAAGCACCACGGCGATATCCATCATGCCATCGTGGTTGAAATCCGCTCCGGTAATGGAACGGGGCTGAGACCCCACGACATAATTATAATGCGGAAAAATAAACGATCCGTCCCCCCTTCCCGGAATCACGGATATGGTCCCCCCTCTGCGGTTGCACACGACAATATCGGGAACCCTGTCGCCGGTGAAGTCCCCCACAACTATATTATGAGGCCCTTTTTCTCCGGCAAAGTCATCGAGCTTGGAGAACGCGCCTTTACCATCTCCCATATAAATGCTGAGGCTGTCCCTCATCGGGCTTGACGAGATCAGGTCTGTCTTGCCATCCAGGTTCATATCGTGGTGAATGATAAAAGAAGACTGGTGACCGCCGCTAATTTTTTTGGGTGGCATGAAAGTTCCGTCTCCATTGCCCAAAAACATTTTAATATGCCTCACATTAACCGCGTTGAGCGCCATGGCGATATCCTGGTTTCCATCGCTGTTGTAATCGCCAATGGTTATGTATGCGGGAGTGGGACCTGCCTGATAGGCCTCGGCGACTTTAAAAGTACCGTCTCCCACCCCAAGAAGAATGATCAATTTATTGAAGCGCAGAGTCACCGCGAGATCGATATTTTCATCGTTATTAAAATCGCCCGCCGCAATCGCGATGGGAAGCCGCCCCACCTTCACTTCGGTCTTCAATTTGAACAACCCGTCTTTCTGCCCGAGAATGATGGAGACATTTCCATCGCCATAGTTGCATAAAGCAATATCGGGAATACGGTCGCCATTGAAGTCCGCCACATCCAGGGCAAAAGGTTCCCGACCGGTTTCAATAGTCTGCGGACTCTTAAAGGTGCCATCCCCGATACCTTCCAAAAAAGTCAGGGAATTGCCTGCCGAGTTGACCACCAGAAGATCGGGGAATTCATCATTGTTCATGTCCCGAGCTAATACCACTTCTGGTTTTTCCCCGACCTTATAGGCAATCGGCAAGGCAAACAAATCTGGCCGAGGTTGGCTTTCCCCGCAACCGGAGAACAGAAGAGCCCCTAATAAAGAAAGCAGAATTTTTATTTCCAACCGCACCAATTTTATCACCGTAGTTTTTTCCTGTTTCTGAAACCCGCCACTAGCCGTGGGGGCAACGTGCACGTCATATTATTTCTTAGCCTTCGTGCCCCGGAGGGGTAACAACTATTTCTGGCTAGCAAAAATTGTCTCGGCTCAATTACGCTCTTGCCAGTTGCCAGCGGAGGCTCTCCGCCAAAACGATTTTTCGTTTATACAGGATGCCTCGAAACTTGTAAACGAATTTGAAAAAATGATATAATTTTCAATAGTTTATAGCCTGCTCACGTCTCCATAAAATGCCTTTCTATCATTATTTCAAATCTATTTTTTTCATCAGCTTCTTGTTCCTTGCAGGATGCCAAAGCTTCCAATTCGACCCTTGGCCCGATACCGGCAAGGGAGTGTATCACACGGTGCAAAAGGGCCAGACCCTTTACCGCATTGCCAAAGCCTATGCACTGGATGTGAAAGTTTTGCAACGCACCAACCATATCGGAGACCCCTCAAAACTCAAGGAGGGAACCCGGTTGTGGATACCGGGAGCTCGCAGGGTTTTACAGATACCGTCACATACCGCAAAAAAGAAAACATCGCCGACTGTTAAACCCCGCAAAGGTTTTTTCATCTGGCCCGCCAAGGGAACCCTGACTTCCCAGTTCGGGATGCGAAACGGACGCAAACATGAAGGAATCGATATTGCGGCTCCCAAAGGGACTCCTATTCATTCCGCCGCGGATGGTAAAGTGGTGTTTAGTGGATGGGGGCCCACCGGCTATGGGAAAATGGTCATCATAAAACACAAACACCATCTGACCACCCTTTACGCGCACAACTCAAAACTTCTTGTCAAAAAAGGAAGCCGGGTCAAGCAGGGGCAAAAAATCTCCCTGATGGGAAACACCGGCCGGTCCACCGGACCCCATCTCCATTTTGAAGTACGAAACGACACGCATCCAAAAGATCCTATAAAATATCTGTCTGTCAAAAGATAAAGTTTTCTTTTGCTCCAATCTCTGATAAAAAAACAACGTTGCAACGCCAACACGAATTTCAAGAAAGGTGAGACCATGGAATCTGTGAAACAAATCATCCGTGATGTTCCGGACTTCCCCAAAGAGGGGATCATCTTTAAAGATATCACCCCGCTTCTTGGCGACCCCGTAGCGTTTCAGAAAACTATCAATGCCCTGAAGGATCGTTATGCAGACAAGCCGGTAGATGCGGTGGTCGGTGTGGAAGCGCGCGGGTTTATCTTCGCCTCAGCTTTGGCCTACGCACTGGGTACCGGAGTGGTCATGGTTCGAAAACCGGGCAAACTGCCCTACAAAACTTTTCAGGAAACCTACTCCCTGGAATACGGAACCGATACCGTTGAAATCCATCAGGATGCCTTGCGCTCAGGACAAAATATCATCGTCATCGATGATGTGCTGGCCACAGGAGGAACCCTGTCAGCCACCCTCGATTTGATCCGGAAAAATTTTAAAAATATAAATATTCTGGAAGCCGTTTTCCTGATCGAACTGGACTTCCTGAAAGGCCGGGAAAAACTCAAAGACACACCTATCTACTCAATGATCCACTACTAGCGGCGAGCCACCGCGGGCAAATCAAATCACCCGTGCAGTATCAGGGCTAGTCGAGCAGGCGAAAAGGAATCTCTTCGGATAATGCTTGCACCAACTGGCGGGTATCTTCCAAATAATCGGGAGATATCATGAGTTCAATGATTCCACGGGAAGGGTCCAGCGTCCGCACTACTGCCAG
>DODH01000211.1:11452-11749 GCA_003545625.1 Nitrospina sp. | reverse complement strand
TGACCCTGTTTTTAGCCATCTCTACCACCCTTCTGGATCTGGTCCCACCTTGGCTGATTAAAGTGATTGTCGACAGCCTGGTGGAAGGCAAAGAATCGTCATGGATATACGGCCCCATAGTGGGTTTGGCGGGCATCTATCTAGCACGAAATTTCACCAATCACCGGCGCATCATGGTTAACAACAAAGTCGAGCAGAGTGTGGTGTTCGATTTAAGATCCGACGTTTACCGGGCACTGCAAAATTTATCCATGAGCTACTTTGAAAATCGCTCTACCGGTGAGTTGATGTCTCGTG
>DODH01000211.1:10057-11124 GCA_003545625.1 Nitrospina sp. | reverse complement strand
AATGATGACGTGAATTATGTCGAGCGTATTTTTATCGATGGTGTGGAACAAGTCGTGACCGCGATCCTGACTCTGATCGGCATTTCCGCCATACTTTTTTATATGCATTGGAAACTGGCAGTGGTGGCCCTGCTTCCCATTCCATTTCTGGTTTATGGCGCATGGTTCTATACCTCCATGGCCCACGATCAGTATCACGTTGTGCGCAAGCGGGCAGCGAAAATGAATGCCAGATTGCAGGACTCTATTTCCGGAATTCGCGAAACACTTTCCTTTAATCGTCAGCTTTATGAAATCAAACAATTTGAAAAACGCAGTCGGGATTACTGCGATGGAACTTTAAAGGTCATGCGGTTATGGGCATTCTATTCTCCGTCCATGATGTTTCTCGGCTCCCTCGGCACGGTTTTGATCCTCCTGTATGGAGTAGGACTTGTGCAGGCTGGGGATATCACCGTTGGTTCCCTGATCGCTTTCGTAGGCTACCTGGCTTTATTTTATACGCCGATCAATCAATTGCATTCGGTCAATCACATGCTTCAGCACGCATTAGCTTCTGGTGAGCGCCTGTTTGAAATTATCGACACCGTGCCCGAGATACAAGATGCACCAAACACGATTCTCCCTTCCACCAATGTCCGGGGCACGATTCAATTTGACCGGGTGGGTTTTTCCTATATCCCAGGCAAACCTGCCATCATGGAGGTTGACTTTACGATCGCCGCCGGTGAAAAGATTGCCATAGTCGGGCATACCGGGAGCGGCAAATCCACCTTGGTGAAACTGCTCATGCGGTTTTATGATGTCGAATCGGGGACCATTCTCATTGACGGCTACCGGATAAAAGACCTGCCGCTTTCTTATCTGCGCGAACAAATCGGTTTGGTCGCGCAAGACCCTTTCTTGTTTAATGGCACTGTGGCGGAAAATATCCTTTACGGAAATATTGAAGCCAGCCGAGACCAGATCATCTCAGCCGCTGTCTCGGCCCACGCCGACCCATTTATAAAAAACCTGCCCGAGGGATACGATACTCGGGTTGGGGAGCGAGGGGTCAAACTTTCTGG
>DODH01000211.1:6024-9661 GCA_003545625.1 Nitrospina sp. | reverse complement strand
GACGAAGCCACCTCATCGGTGGATACTGAAACCGAGAACCATATCAAACAAGCTCTGAACATATTGATGGCAGGACGCACCACCCTGATTGTCGCGCATCGATTGTCAACCCTGGAAGGAGCAGATCGGGTTCTGGTCCTGAAAAAAGGAGAACTAGTTGAGACGGGAGACCACGATTCCTTGATCGCCACGGACTCGGAATATGCCCAACTGTTCCGCCAACAAGTACACCTCTAGCCAGCGTGACGCTGGACCCAGAAAGCACTAACTCTATCTGCCGAGCTAACGAGTTACCTCGGCACAATCAAGCTCTTGCCCAGTTGCCTCCCCTCCAAGGGGCCACTAGTTCGCATATGCATGGGAGGTTCTAAACCCTTCCGACCTACTCAATATCCCTTCTGGGCGCGAGAGCTATGGTTATCACAGGGGGAGTTATTAACGTATTGCGCTTGAGGGCTTGGCCTGCTTTATGGGGAATGCAGTGCTGGCCCCACGCCTAGTGGGCCTCTTCTACAAATTTACCCATTTCGCGGAATTTTTTCTCCCGCAACTGGATCAATTCGCTCAAAGGAATTTGAGTCAATCGCTCAAGATTTTTACGCAGGGATTTTTTCATACGTATGGCAGCCTGCTTATGGTTGCGGTGGGCACCGCCAAGAGGTTCGCGGACAATTTCATCAATCACTTCAAATTTCAAGAGATCGTTCGCGGTGATACACAGGGCATTGGCCGCCTGGGAAGTTTTATCCTTGTCTCCCCAAAGAATGGAAGCGCAACCTTCGGGTGAGATCACCGAATAGACAGAATGCTCAAGCATCGTAATATGATCACCAATCCCAATCGCCAAAGCACCGCCAGATCCTCCCTCCCCAATTATCACGCAGATAATGGGCACCTTCAGCGGGATAATGCTGAACATGTTGGTGGCAATCGCTTCAGCCTGCCCCTTTTCTTCTGCATCCACACCGGGATAAGCCCCAGGCGTGTCAATAAAGGTGATAATTGGCATGTTAAATTTTTCTGCCATTCGCATCAAGCGAAGAGCTTTTCTATATCCCGCAGGTTGGGACATGCCAAAGTTCCGTCTGATTTTTTCTTTGGCATCCCTCCCCTTCTGGTGACCCACTACCATCACAGACCTGCCATCAAACCTTGCCACCCCTCCAACAATGGAAGGGCCATAGCCTCCGTGACGATCACCGTGAAGCTCGAAAAAATCCGTAAAGACCAAATCTAAATAATCCAGAGTGTAAGGCCTGTCGGGATGCCTTGCCACCAGGGTTTTATCCCAACCCTTTAGATTGGAATATACATCATGCTTCATTCGGCGGAGCTTTTTTTTGAGCTTTGCGATCTCATGGGTGATATCGCCAACACTGTCATACATATGAGACAGGGAAACCAGATCTTGGATCTGAGTTTCCAAAGCAAAAATCTCGCGCTCAAATTCTAGTATTTGCACCATATTTCAAATAAAGTATTCATTAAGAAATGATTTATCCTCCGGCATTTTAACATAAGGGGGGCTCTCTTTATTTAGTAGAAACCGAATATAGGATGGACCAGGTTTCTGAGGTTTTCAGACTCATTCAGCGCACGGGCTCCTTCAGTGCCGATTTTGTTCTGCCCCAGCTTTAAAGATTCCAGGTTCGCCAGTCGCGGAGATCGGGCAATAGCCTTGGCTCCCTCATCCCCGATACGGTTAAAGTTCAAGTTCAGTTTCTTTAGCTTTTTCAGGTTTTTGGATTTTGCCAGCGCCTCGGCTCCCGCATCAGTAATATTATTTTTGGACAGGTTCAGCGAAACCAATCTTTCCAGTTTTTTAGATTTTGAAAGAGCAATTACCGCCTCATCGGTCAAATCATTATTCCTCAAATCCAGGGTCTCCAACTCCGACACAAAAGCAAAGTCCAGCAGTACCAGGACGCCAAAATTCCCGATCAGCCCCTCTCCCACTTGGTTTAACTGGTTCTTGCGGTGGAGTTCTTTAAACCCTTCCATCAACTGGAAACGCTTCCAAGCCTGTTTTCCTTTTTTTTTAATTGGATTGTATGCCAGCTGGATGTTATGAAGCTTGGGCAATTTTTTTGAATGCGTGAGGTCAATGGCCCCTGGCCCCTTTATTTGATTATAATTCAGGTTCAACTCCGCCAATTGAGTCAGGGTATCTGAGTCTGCAATAGCCTTCGCGCCCACATCGGTGATCTGGTTATAAAAAAGGTTTAAAATTTTCAGCTTTGAAAAAGTCATTGAGTTGGAAATAATCTCCACCCCCCTGTCAGTAATAAAATTATGCTCCAGGTAAAGGGCTTCCAGGTTTTTCAAGTGAGGGGATTCGGCCAGGGCACGAACCCCTTCATCGCTGATATTGACCTTATACAGAACCAGAGTCGTGACAGAACGGACCAGTGGCGATTGAGCCAAAACAGCCAAACCTAAATCGCCCAGATTCTTTTCGTTAATCCGAAGGATCTTGTTATTGCGCTTTAGTTTCTTCTGGATGTACTTCTCGACAGCCGTTCCTGACATCGGCGAGGAAACTGCCCCCAAGGTAAAAACATATAAAAAGGCAAGGATCAAAACCCGGAATATAAACATAAGCTATTACTTCTAATAAAAATTTTAGTCGTTTCTAAGAACAGCGCGGATAGAAATATTCTACCGGGAGGACGGATTGTTTTCAATCTCCTTTAATCGCTTTTCCAGATCACGAATCTTACGGACCAACTTCGGAAGTTTTGGTAAAGCGGTTACATATTTTTTCCACTCGTCCAGGGGAATCGCGGGAGTACCCCCATACACGTTGTTGTTCTCAATATTGCGAAACACACCTGTCTGGGCCGCAACGGTGACTTGGTCACCCAACGTAATATGATCCGCGATTCCCACCTGCCCCGCCAGCACCACATGATGACCCAAGGTACAAGTTCCGGCCAACCCCACCTGCGCCACCAGAATGGAATGTTCTCCTACAATACAGTTGTGGGCTACCTGAACCAGATTATCTATTTTGGTTCCTCGTTTGATACGCGTCGTGCCCAATGCCGCCCGATCCACGCAACTGTTTGCTCCAATCTCGACATGATCCTCAATCACCACCCGGCCGATCTGGTTTATTTTATAATGTGCTCCCTTTTCATCCAGAGCATAACCAAATCCGTCTGCCCCGATCACCACTCCCGCATGAAGGATCACATGACTGCCTAATTCCGTCTCGCGGTAAAGTGTGACATTAGGGTGAAGGACAGTATGGCTTCCAATTCGACACCGGTCGCCCACAACCACACCCGGATACAAATGGACATGGTCCGCGATCTCTACATCATCCCCAATGCACACCCCGGCCGACAGGGTGACCTGTACACCAAGCTTGACATTTTCGCCGACTACAGCCCGGTCATGAATGCCTGCTTTCGGTTTCGGCTCAGGATGAAATTCCCGCAACAAACGGGCAAAGGCAAGCTCTGGGCTGGCAACAATAATCTGGGAAATAGAAATGTCTATCGCTTCCTTCACCAGCACAGCGGAAATCGGGGACCCCTTCAGTGCATTGAGAAACTTTTTTTTACTGAGGAAAGTAATATGTCCTTCCTGCGCCTGCTCAATATTACTGATTCCTGATATCTCCACCGAACCA
>DODH01000211.1:0-5638 GCA_003545625.1 Nitrospina sp. | reverse complement strand
TTCTCAAAAATTTATTTCGCATAGCCACATATCGCATGAAAGGTTCTAAACCACCCCAGCTACCCCATTCGGGGCATGAAGGCTGAGGAAGAATATAGCTCCCTCTTTGTAAAAGAGGGGTCCATTGAAGCTCCCCCTTCTACGAAGCGGGTTGGGGGGAGATTTGATTTACCTGTTTGCCACCGGCGGCTCGGCGGCTTTTAAATGATCAGGCCCTGTCTGCTTGCGCTGACTTTTCCATCAACCAATTCCACTACCCGGTCAAGTTGCCCTGCAACTCTCTGGCTATGCGTAACAATTACAAATGTCTGATTAAATTCCTGGTTAAGTTTTCGAATCAATTCTATCAGTTGGTCGCTGGCATGATGGTCCAGATTCCCCGTTGGTTCATCAGCTAAAAGCAGGTCCGGCTGATTGACAAGTCCTCTAGCAAGGGCTACGCGCTGGCTTTCGCCTCCAGATAGTTCGCTTGGTTTGTGATGCATCCGGTCCTTCATGCCCACTTCGCACAACAAGTATTCCGCCCGCTCTTTGGCTAAACGACTATCCTGATTCCGAATCAGGGCCGGGAGCATGGCGTTTTCCAATGCGGTGAAATCGGGCAACAAATTGAAAAACTGGAATACAAAACCGATGTGACTATTGCGGAAATTTTCCAAATAGCCATTGGATTGTTTATAAATATCCTTTCCTTGAAACAGAACGCTTCCCGTCATCGGTTTGTCGAGTCCCCCAAGGACATGTAGAAGGGTGCTCTTGCCCACCCCTGACGCGCCAATAATTCCCAACACTTCTCCCGATAAAACATGAAGGCTCGTCTGGGCAAGAACGTGGATCACCTCGCGCGGAGTCGAATAGCTTTTATCGACATTAACCGCTTCGATCAGGCATTTTTGTTTCGGGCTAGCGGAATTCGAATCACTCATAGCGCAGACCTTCCACAGGGTCCAGCCGGGAAGCTCTCCAAGCCGGATACAATGAGGCCAAAAAACAAATGACAATCGAAAATACCACGATAAGAAATGAATCGAAGTACTGAATCTCTGAAGGGAGCTTGTCCAGATAATACACATCGCTGGGAAAAGCGGTGATACCAAAAAGGGTTTCAATGAAACCGACAATCTCATTCAGGTTCGGCACGACAGTAAATCCGCCGATGCAACCGACCCCCGTTCCGATGATGCCAATGATCAACCCTTGATAGCTAAAGATTTTCATAATGCTGGATCGGGATGCCCCCATGGATTTCAGAATGGCGATTTCCTTGTTCTTTTCCATAACCACCATGAACAAGGTGCTGACAATATTGAAAGCCGCCACCAGAATAATCAGAATCAGAATTATGAACATCACAATTTTTTCCAAGCGCAGTGCGGAAAACAAATTCTTGTTCATCTGCATCCAGTCTCTGGCGTAATAGGGGAATCCCAGGCTGTGCTGAATTTCTGCAGCTACCTGATCTGCCTGCTCGATATCTTCTACCTGGATTTCAATACCACTGACCTTTCCCTTCATGGAAAAAAATTTTTGTGCGGAGGATATGGAAATGAAAGCCAGGTTGGAGTCATATTCAAACATACCCGACTCAAAAAAACCTACCACCTTGAACAATTTGATTTTGGGAATCAAGCCCATGGGCGTCACTCTTGATGCTGGAGCAACCATCGACACAGTATCATCATGTTGCACACCCAACCGACGCGCCAGTTCCTTCCCTAGAATGATCCCATCCCGGCGGGATTTTCCGGAAGACTTTTCCGGACGCCCCAGCATTTCCAAGCTTCCCTGTACCAGATTTTTTTCAAGATCAGAAACTCCGGCTTCCCGGACAGGGTCCACCCCGCGGACCACTACTCCTGCAGCATTGCCCCCATAAGTCAGCATCACCTGATTCAGGATAAATGGAGCGGCGGCATTCACGCCTTCCGCTTTTATTACTTTTTCAATAATAGCTTCGTAATCCTCCATGCCGGTCCGAGTGATATTGGTGACCACAACATGGCTGTTGGTTCCCAGAATTTTATCTCGCAAGTCCTTGCTGAATCCTGACATAACGGCAATAACCACGATCAGTGCCATGACACCCAAGGCAACCCCACCCACAGAAATCCAGGTGTTGAGTGAAATGAATTTCTGCGACCGTTTGGCCTTGAGATGGCGAAGGCTGATGAAGAGTTCGTAGGACATATCAGGAACGAATCAATAAATGGCCGGTTTGTTTCCCGAATCAGGATTCTTTTTTCAATTGCGGGAAAAGAATAACATCTCTTATGGATGAGCTATTGGTCAACAACATGACCAATCTGTCAATCCCGATGCCTTCCCCAGCGGTGGGTGGCATGCCATATTCCAAAGCGCGGATAAAGTCGTGATCCATCCAGTGGGCTTCTTCATCACCCGCCTGGCGTTCAGCAACTTGCTCTTCAAATCTTTGTTTCTGGTCTATCGGGTCGTTCAACTCGGTATATGCATTAGCAATTTCTTTTCTGCCAATGAATAGTTCAAACCTCTCCACCAGACGAGGGTCGTCTTCCTTTTTCTTGGAGAGCGGTGAGAGCTCCATAGGATAATCGGTAATGAAAATAGGTTGCACCAGCTGGGGTTCGACAAAGTGGTCAAACAGTTTAGCCATGATTTTCACATGATTATCCCTCTTTTCGATAGAGACTTTATTCTCCAAAGCAAACGCGACCACTTTTTGCGGGTCGTCCAGAATCTCCTCAGCAACTTTACCGATTTCTATCAGCGATTGGCGGAATGTACACCGCTTGAACGGTTGGGAAAAGTCTATTGTCTCCTCCCTGGTTTCTCCTCCGGCAAAGGAAGTGTAAGGAAACTGGCAATTGTTTCCGGGGAATACCCGGTTGCAAATATATCGGAACAAATCTTCCGTCAAATCCATCAAGTCATTGTAATCGGCGTAAGCAGTATAAAACTCCACCATGGTGAACTCGGGGTTATGTTCGGTGGAGATTCCCTCATTTCTAAAACTCCGGTTGATCTCATAGACCCTTTCAATGCCGCCCACCACCAGCCTTTTCAAATAAAGTTCTGGAGCAACACGTAGATACAGTTCCATATCCAGCGCATTGTGGTGGGTCTTGAAGGGTTTCGCGGTGGCACCTCCGGGTATCGAATGCATCATCGGGGTTTCCACCTCAAGGTACTGGCGTTCATTCAGATAATCCCGCAACGCCTGGATGATCTGGCTTCTGGCGATGAAAACTTTTTTCACATCCGGATTGACAATCAGATCCACATAACGTTGCCGGTAACGAAGCTCCACATCTTTAAGCCCGTGCCATTTTTCAGGTAGCGGAAGAAGCGACTTGGAAAGCAAAGTCACCTTGCCGGCAAACAAGGTCAACTCACCGGTTTTGGTTTTCGAAATCCGGCCCTCGACACCAATGATATCGCCGATATCAAATTTGCCGAATATTTCGTAGGCAGATTCACCCAGCGAATTCTTGTTGATAAAAACCTGAATATCTCCGGAAGCGTCCTTGATATTCACAAAGGTGGTTTTGCCGTGCTTGCGCCGGCTCATCATGCGCCCAGCAGTTATATACTGCGAGTTTTTCTCATCCAATTCTTCTTTGGACATCTCAGAATACTTTTCAAACAAGGCGGAAAGGGCAGTGTTAACGTGAAACCGGTTGATGTATGGAGAAATCCCCATCCCCCGAAATTCATCGAGTTTTTCGCGTCTGAGTTTAACCAGTCGTCCTAAATCTTCCATGCGGTGTCAATTCTGTTACTTAGTTGGAGAAGCTCTGGGAAACCCAGGGCGGTGAGCCCGGAAACTATCCGGGCATTATTGGCCGACGAGCCGCCGCCAGTGTGATACCCCATGCAGGGCATGAAGTTTAATGAAGAGCATAACTCGCTGGACCCAACTAGCAATAGCTTTTTGAGCCAAGATAACTCTTTGCTCGCAGATGTGATATTTAACCGTAGCCTTGTTGTTACCGGGCGAACTCCGTATATCGGGTTTCACGGACTACCGTGACTTTAATTTCCCCGGGGTAGGTCACCTCTTTTTCAATTCTCTTCGCGACATCCCTGGCCAGAATACCGGCCTTCTGGTCATCAATACCATTAGGCATGACAATGATTCTCACTTCACGGCCGGCCTGAATAGCAAAGGTTTTTTGAACCCCGTTAAAGGAGTCGCCAATAACTTCCAGTTGTGTCATGCGTTTGACATAGGTTTCCAGCATTTCCCTCCGGGCTCCGGGCCGGGACGCAGAAATGGTATCCCCTGCCGCCACCAAAACGGCATAGGGGGATTCCGCCTCACAATCTTCGTGGTGGGCGGCAATCGCGTTGACAACAAACGGATGTTCGTTGTAGCGTTTCGCAATATCAACTCCAAGTTGAGTATGCGTCCCATCGGTCTGGTGATCAATGGCCTTGCCAATATCGTGCAGTAATCCTGCTCGTTTGGCCAGAGCCACGTTTAAACCCAGTTCCGCGGCAATGGCTCCACAAACAAACGCCACCTCCTGCACATGCTCAAGAACGTTCTGGGTATAACTGGTCCGATACTTGAGCCGCCCCAGTAATTTAACGATTTCGGGATTAATATTATCGATGCCAACATTTATAACAGCCTGCTCACCTGCTTTTGTAATTTGCTGGGTAACTTCTTTTTTGCATTTATTGACGACGTCTTCAATGCGTCCAGGGTGGATCCGGCCGTCGAGGGTCAGTTGTTCCAAGGCGCGGCGGGCCACTTCCCGTCTGATAGGGTCAAACCCCGACAACACCACAGCACCAGGAGTATCATCAATAATCAAATCGATTCCGGTAGCCTGCTCTAAAGCCCGGATATTTCTTCCTTCCCGGCCAATGATTCGGCCCTTGATATCGTCGCTAGGCAGTTCCACCACCGAAACGGTAGTTTCCGCCACATGATCTGAGGCCAGCCTCTGGACAGCCATGGTAATTAATCGACGCGCTTCATCATCCGCGCGGTTTTTAGTATCCTCCTCAATTTTTTTCACTTCGCGCGCCGCATCCATTTTGGCTTCATCGATGATCTTGTTCTTGACCTCCTCGCGCGCCTTTTCGGCGGTGTAAGATCCAATCACCTCAAGTTTTTTCAGTTCTTCCGCCACCAGGTTCTGGTACTCGGATTTTTGCTGGTCGACCCCTTTTTCCCGGTCAGCAAGCTTACTGCTTTGTTCCGTAAGTTCTTTTTCCCGGACCTGGAATTTATGGCTTTCCGCCTTGAGGTCCCTATCCCTTCCTTCCAAGTCAATTTCCAGGTTACGCAAACTATCCTGTCGGCCCTTCATTTTCTTTTCAAGCTCGGCTTGCACCACCAAAGATTTTTCGCGCGCTTCAATCTCTGCGGATTTCAACCTGTTCTCCACCTCTTTGTCCGCTTCATAGATGATTTTCCTTCCGCGTTCTTCCGCTTCCTTGATCTGGTATTCGGTGAACATTTTGCGCAAAAAATAACCAATGGCATAACCAATCACCAAAGCAAAAGACATCCCTATTATCAGGGTTATAAAATTAACCTTAATGACAGTAAAAATATGCATGGTGGAACCTCAATATTTGAAATAAACCGACTCAGCCTTCCGGTGGCTCAGCAGTTTATCGTATCGTTTTCAGTAAAAATCTTTTG
>DODH01000121.1:2399-6739 GCA_003545625.1 Nitrospina sp. | reverse complement strand
ATAGCCGCCTTATCGGCAGCAACCTGAGCTGCAAAAGGAGTACTTTTTCTGGAACCTTTAAAACCTTGCGCTCCAGCACTTGACCACGAAACTACATTACCAGACATATCTGAGATGGTGATGATAGTATTATTAAAGGTAGCCCGAATATGGGCAACGCCCACTTCCGGAGCTGTTTTTTGTTTTTTCTTACCGATTTTGGATTTTTTATCCATTAATTAAATTTCTCCAGATCTTTATTTTTTAGCACGAGCACCCACTGTTTTCTTTGGGCCTTTTCTTGTTCGAGCATTGGTATGCGTTCTTTGGCCATGGACAGGCAAACCTCTTCGATGCCTAAGACCTCGATAGGAACTAATATCCATCAAGCGTTTGATATCCATGGTAACATTTCGTCTCAGGTCGCCTTCCACCTCGTATTCCTTATCAATGACACTTCGAATTCGGGAAACCTCTTCTTCCGTCAGGTCCTTCATTCTTACTTCCTCACCCACTTGAGCTTTTTTGAGAATTTCACACGAGGTCGTTCTGCCTACCCCATAGATGTAGGTCAGGGCGATCCAAGCCTGCTTATCTTTTGGAATATCAACACCTGCTATTCGTGCCACTATTTCTCCTTTAGCCTTGTCGCTGCTTATGTTTTGGGTTTTCGCAAATCACCCGCACAACACCGCGACGGCGAATCACTTTACATTTCATACAAATTGGTTTGACTGAAGCTCTTACTTTCATAACTCTACCCTTCTTATTTGTATCGATAGGTAATTCGACCACGGGTCAAATCATAAGGGGATAACTGCACTTTCACCTTGTCTCCTGATAAAATACGAATAAAATGCATACGCATTTTGCCAGAAATATGTGCTAATACCTTATGGCCATTTTCAAGTTCCACTCGAAACATCGCATTCGGCAACGGTTCCAAAATGGTACCCTCTACTTCTATCGATTCTTCTTTAGACATTCTTCATTCAATCATCTCACAAACGCGGTAAAAAATATCTTCTACTGAACCTTTTGCTTCAACGGTTTTTAGGTTCCCTTGTTTCATATAAAATTCTTTAAGAGGAGCGGTAGACCCCAAATATACTTTTAATCTTTCCCGAATTGTTTCCCTATTATCGTCCGGCCTTTGAGCCAGCTTTCCGCTACACCCATCGCAAACCCCCAAAACTTTAGGAGGGCAAGATATCTGGTGGAACATGGCACCACAATCTAAACAAGTACTTCGGCCTGTTAACCTCTCAACCACTTCTCTTTCATCGACTTCCAAATCAATTATATTGTCGATCACCAGTTTCATATCAACCAAGGTTTCTGAGAGTTTTTCAGCCTGCGCAATATTTCTAGGAAACCCATCTAGTATGAATCCTGCTTTGCAATCCCTTTGCCGGATTCGCTCTTTTATCAAACTAATCACTACATCATCAGGCACCAGCTGCCCCGCATCCATAACCGTTTTTGCCCGGGCGCCTAACTCCGTGTTCTCCTTAACTGCTTGTCTCAAAATATCGCCGGTGGAAATTTGTGGGATCTGAAATTTTTCTTTCAGCATTTTTGCCTGAGTGCCTTTACCAGCACCCGGTGGCCCTAAAAGAATCAATCTCATCAATCAGCCTCTTCGGCTTTTCAAACGCCCCTTTTTCACAAAACCATCGTAATTTCTCATAACCAAATGGGACTCTATTTGCTGCATAGTATCCAAGGATACCCCCACCACGATCAATAAACTGGTTCCACCAAAATAAAACGGGATGTTGAAGTATTTTATCAAATAATCCGGCAAAATACAGACTAAAGACAAATACAATCCCCCATAAAACGTAAGTCTTGAGAGAATCGTGTCTATGTAATCAGACGTTTTTGCTCCTGGTCGAATCCCCGGTACATAACCGCCGTGCTTTTTCATATTGTCAGCAACATCAACAGGGTTAAATATAACCGCCGTATAAAAGTAACAAAAGAAAAATATAGCACTTACAAAAATCAAACTATAAATAATCGTCCCTGGTGTCAGCGCAGCTGAAACCGATTGCATCCAGGGATGACTGATAAACTGAGCTATCGTCGCAGGAAACATGATGATCGATGAAGCAAAAATCGGCGGGATAACTCCCGATGTATTCACCTTCAAAGGCAGATGTGTAGACTGCCCTCCCATCATTTTTCGCCCCACCACCCTTTTTGCATATTGGATGGGAATCCGACGCTGCCCTCCTTCCGTGAATACAATGGCTCCAATCACCACAGCCATTACGACCAGAAGAAAAAGCATAACAAGTACAGGCATCTCACCTGTACCCATCAAATCCAACGACTGGAAAATTGCTGCGGGTGTCCCAGCAACAATTCCGGAAAAAATAATTAGGGAGATCCCGTTGCCAATTCCCCGTTCCGTGATCTGCTCTCCTAGCCACATCAGAAAAGAAGTTCCCGCCGTCAGAGTTAAAATGGTCATTAATCTAAACGACCAGCCTGGCTCCGGAACAATGGGACTACCTCCAGGACTTTTCATTGCTTCCAGACCTACAGCAATTCCCGACCCTTGTATTGTACTCAAAAACACCGTTCCATAACGAGTGTACTGAGTGATCTTCTTTTGCCCCTGCTCCCCTTCTTTTTTCAATCTTGCCAAGTAAGGAGAAACAATAGTCATCAGCTGCAAAATAATAGAAGCGCTGATATAGGGCATGATACCCAATGCAAATATTGTCAACCGGCTCAATGCTCCGCCGGAAAACATATCAAAAAAACCAAGAATTGTGCCTTGAGCTCTAGCAAACAATTCTGCCAAAGCCACAGAGTTGATCCCCGGAGTCGGTATATGTGCCCCGATCCGGTAGACCACCAACAACGCCAAAGTAAAAAGAATTCTCTTTTTTAGCTCTGGGATACGAAATATATTACCGAAACTTTCTGCGGCCATTTAGAGGTTTACAGCCTTTCCCCCGGACTTTTCAATTTTTGCCTGAGCCGATTTGCTGAACTTATGCGCATGTACACTTAGTGATTCCTTCAACTCTCCGACCCCAAGAATTTTTACAGCTCCTAATTTTTTAATCAATCCCTTGTCCTTCATTACCTCAGGTGTAACCGGGTCAATCCCTGCACATCGTGACAGTTGCTCGACATTCACAATTTCATAATACTTCTTAAAAATATTAGTGAACCCACGCTTCGGCAACCTCCTGTGAAGTGGCATTTGACCACCCTCAAACCACGGGCGGACTCCTCCGCCAGAGCGACTGTTTTGCCCTTTTTGTCCTTTGCCCGAAGTTTTTCCAGTTCCAGAGCCTATTCCTCTGCCAACCCGTTTTCTATTTTTCCTGCCGCCGGCCGGACCTTTTAAATTAGATAATTGCAACATGCATTTTCCTCAATCAGCCTACCTGTTTTCCTCTTGCCCGAGCGCAATCCTTAGCGCTTCGGAGGTCCATTAATCCTTGGATTGTTGCTTTGACAACATTGTGCGGGTTATTTGTACGCAGACATTTAGTGAGGATATCGCGAACACCTACCGCTTCCAATACAGCACGAACCGCCCCACCTGCAATCAACCCGGTTCCCCTTGATGCTGGCTTCAACATTACTCTTCCCGAACCATAAGCACCAATAACCTCATGCGGAATGGAAGACCCCTCAAGACTGACTGGAACCAAGCTCTTCTTGGCTTTTTCAACACCTTTACGAATAGCCTCAGGAACTTCGTTAGCTTTTCCTAAACCCCAGCCTACCTTGCCATCACGGTTACCGACCACAACTAACGCACTGAAGCTGAACCGACGACCACCTTTAACAACCTTGGCTACACGGTTGATCTTGACCACTTTATCAACAAAATCTGTTGGGTTTTCCGGTTGCTTTTGTCGCAAACCTTCCTCCTGCTTAATTTAGATTAAAATTTAATTCCTTTTTCCCGAACCGCATCTGCAAGAGCTTTTATTCTCCCAGAATAATGAAAACCGTTCCTATCACAACAGACTTCTTTGATTCCTTGTGCTGCCGCCTGTTCGCCAATCAAAGAACCAACTAAAGCTGCAGCTTTCGTGTTGCCTCCAGTTTTCATTTGCTCCTTAAAACCTTTTGAAAGAGACGAGCTGGAAACCAAAGTTTTTCCTTCGTTGTCATCAACAATTTGCGCATAAATGTGTTTGGCGCTACGAAACACTGTCAATCGAGGTCGACTTTTCTGCTTTTGTATCTTTAGTTTAATTCTTTTTTTCCTACTCAGCCGCAGACGCTCACGTTCTAGAGTTTTCATTTTACGTTCCTTTTCCTACCGCAGCTTTACCAGCTTTGCGAATAATCCTTTCAGTCGAGTACATGACACCCTTTCCCTT
>DODH01000121.1:0-2011 GCA_003545625.1 Nitrospina sp. | reverse complement strand
ACACCCTTAACAATTATGGTGTTCTTTTTACCATCTACCTCAAACTCAATGCCCTTTGGTGCCGGGTAATTGATAGAGTGGGAATACCCCAGATTCAACTCCAAATCCTTGCCCTTTAAGGCAACCTTATAACCGACACCCACAATATTGAGCTGCTTCGAGTAACCCGTCGAAACTCCCAGCACCATATTGTTGATCAAAGTTCTTGTGAGACCATGCAAAGAACGATCTAACCGGCCATCTGTGGGTCGAGTTACTATTACCGCATTATCCTTCAACTCGATTTTCATATTCGGATGCATTTGACGAGACAACTGCCCCTTCGGTCCTTTAACATCAACCTTTGAGCCGTTAACTTTGCACTCTACCCCTGAAGGCATAAGAACTGGCTGTTTTCCTATTCGAGACATTTCCTTTTTATCCATTACTCCCGGGAGTCAACCCAGGTGTTTGTAACTTTCCATTGGAGGAAAAAATTAAATATTTACCAGACATGACCAAGGACTTCACCGCCAACACCTTTTTCCCGGCATTGCTCGTCGGTGAAGACGCCCGAGGAGGTTGAAAGAATAGCCACGCCCAATCCATTCAAAACCTTCGGGATCGCGTCGCGTCCAACATAATTTCTTCTTCCCGGCTTGCTGACTCTTTTGATTCCTCGAATAACAGGCTCATCGTTTTGATATTTCAGAAAAACCCGAAGAATCCCCTGCTTACCATCCTCGTAATGGCGGAAATTTTTGATATACCCTTCATCCTTTAAAATTTCCACAATCCGCGTTTTCATTTTAGACCCGGGAACATCCACCCTCGGATGTCGCACCATTTGTCCATTACGAATGTGGGTGAACAAATCTGCTATGGGATCGGTCATCATTTTACAACGGCACTCCAAAAATTATTAATTCAATTTCATTACCAACTGGCCTTAGTAACACCAGGAACTTCTCCACGCAACGCCCTCTCGCGAAAACAAATGCGGCATATACCAAACTTTCTAAGAAAGGCTCTTGGCCGTCCACAGATGTTACATCGGCTATAACCTCTAACAGCAAATTTGGGTTTTCTTTTCTGCTTAGCTATAAGTGCTTTTCTTGCCATACCTTTACTTTCTTAGGGGAAGCCCCATATGGGTCAATAAAGATCTACCCTGTTCATCATTTTTAGCAGTGGTCGTAATTGTAATATTCATCCCCTTGATCTTTTCTATTTTATCAAAATTGATTTCAGGAAAGATCAACTGCTCTTTCAATCCAATCGTATAATTACCGCGCCCATCAAACGCTTTTGGAGGCAATCCCTTAAAATCACGCACGCGGGGAAGCGCAAAACAAACCAACCTTTCCCAAAACTCATACATACGATTGCCGCGCATAGTGACCTTCACGCCAATCGCAACCCCTTCTCGTAATTTGAAGTTGGAGATGGACTTCTTTGCCTTCGTTACAACCGGAGATTGGCCCGTAATTATCTTCAATTGATCAACCCCAGATTCTATAAGTTTAGAGTTCTGCAGCGCTTCACCCAGACCCATATTAACGGTGATCTTTTCCATCTTGGGAATTTCCATAACATTACTCAAGCCGAGATCCTTTTGGATCGCCGCTTTATGTTTTTCAATATATGCTTTTTTAAAGTTTGCCATACTTATACCTTATCCAACACATCTCCGGTTTTTAAACAAACACGAACCCGCTTACCATCGGTCAGTTTTTTTAATTTTGTTCGAACTCCCTTACCAACCTTGTCACTGACTAACAAAACATTAGAGATATGAATTGTTCCCTCTTTCTCTATAATGGCCGATTGCTTAGACTTGCCATCCCCCTTGGTATGGCGTTTAACCATATTCAATTTCTCGACTGTTACACGTTCGCGCTCAGAGAAGATTGCCAAAATTTTTCCCTTTTTTCCTTTTTCTTTCCCGGCAATAACCTGAACAATGTCGTCTTTTTTGAGATGCAATTTATAAGCTGCCCTTTTCACTATAATACCTCCGGAGCAAGCGATA
>DODH01000228.1:1303-7592 GCA_003545625.1 Nitrospina sp. | reverse complement strand
AGTTCGACCATAGAACCCAAAATATACGATAAGTGGGGTAAGTAGAAGATTTTTCCTCCCCCTGCGTGATGTCCTCTTCATTAACCTTCATGCCCCAGAGGGGTAACAAGGGGGATTGAGGGGGTTAGTTTGTCATCCTGAGGCTCTCGAAGGATCGCCTTCCGCTCGCCCCACCTCCTTGCCTTACCCCCGCCGAACAGTTAAAATCCGATGGAGGAATTACTGAGTGATAACAGTTGGTATGGAAAAAACGGACGTTCGATCGTGCTGATCGTAAGCCAGACAACGACCCAAAGCGGACATTCGCGTTTTGTAGCAAACGGTACGATAAAAAGTATTTTTGCAGGATAATTATTAATTAGCCATCGCTAAGAATTGGAGAAATAATGCGTTCGATAAAAGTCGAAGGACTCGACATCCCCTGGACGGCCCTCACATTGGGCTGCTTGCAGATTGCCCCCAGCAAAGAGTGGGGGGACGTGTGTTCGGTAGAAGAGGCCGACCGGGTGGTGAAGACCGCCCTGGAGGGCGGCATCATGGCATTTGATACCGCCGAGTCTTATGGCAACGGAGAATCCGAACGCCGCCTCGGCAGGGCCCTGGGCTCCCGAAAAAACGATGTCCTCATCATTTCCAAAATCACGCCCGATGCCGAAATGACAGTCGAGGCTTACCAGTCGCGTCTTGAAGGTACGTTGAAAGCTCTTGGGCGGGATTATGTCGATGCGTATCTGGTCCACTGGCCGGGCATGTACATAGACTCAATGGATAATATGCAGAAGTTGTGCGACGTCATGGCTGGCCTCAAAGAAAGTGGCAAGACCCGTACCGTAGGTATCTCGAAATTCCTGGCGAAGGACATTATCCTGATGTCAGACGCCGCCCCGTTGTTCACCGTCAATCAGATTCCTTATAACCTGCTTGAGCGCAAGTACGAAGGAGAGCATTTAAAACAATGTGAAAAGGCCAGTATCGGTTACATGGCGCGTTCGCCCAGTGCCCGTGGTCTTTTAGCCGGTCGATTCGATGAAGAGGCCTTAAAGGCACCCACCCGCAGGGATTATCACCTGTATGGGCAGCCTTATTTTAATAATTCGGAAATCTTGCGCGACACTGTTCAGGAAATTGCACAAGAAATCAATACGGCCCCCATCAACGTGGCACTCGCTTGGGTGATCCAGCAAAAGAATATCACCACCGCTGTGGTAGGGGCACGCAAAGTGGATCAGGTGAAGGAATTTTGTGCTGCCGGGGATATTACGCTTACTTCCGATCAGCTGGACCGACTCAACAAGGAGAGCAATCTATTTCATGGCTGGAGAAGTACAGGTATCGGATGACGACCATCTTTTCTGCCGTATTCAAATATGACTCATAACTTTTTATGTCCGCTATTGGCCGATAGCAGACCTTAAAAAAATGAGGCTGATACAAAGGCTATGGAAAAAATATCTCACAAAATCATGATCTGGTCGGCGGTGGCCAACACCGTTATAACGGTCGGCGCATTCTTTTTCTTTGTGGTGAAGGAGATTGTGCAATGACCTTCAAAGAGATCAAAGCGACGGTATGGAACCTTATCGGTGCTGGCGTTTACTGGTGCGTGGGAATCGGTGCGATACTTCACACCATTCTTGGGTATTAGCAACTGGATTGCCGCACCGCTGTCAACGGCTCGCAACGACGGTAACCCCCTCAAACCCCCTTCACAGGGGGAAGTATATCCTTCGAGGACCTCAGGATGACAGCCTCCCGCAATGACTCGCCCTCTATGTTAAACTTGATGCAAAGACCCATTTGCAACTGAAAGAAGGACAACATGTTTTTACCGCGCCTACGGCTGATCGGATTGATCATAATTTTTACGCTGACAGCAAGCTTTGCCCAGGCGATGAGCCCGTCTAGGAAACTGGGCACGGTCTCGTTCCCCACCTCTGGCACCGGGCAGGCGCAAAAACATTTCCTGCGCGGCGTTGCCGCCCTGCATTCTTTCTGGTACACCGAAGCGCTGGATGCGTTCCAGCGGTCTACCGAGGCCGATCCACATTTCGCGATGGGATACTGGGGAATAGCCATGGCCCACAACCATCCACTCTGGGAAGAACAGGATGCCGAATCTGCACAGGCCGCGCTGGCTAAAATCCCGAAAAATGCAGAGTTAACACAGCGGGAACAAGACTATATTCACGCTGTCCGGCTGCTTTATGGGGACGGCAAAAAACGGGACGTCAAAAAACCCATGCGCGATAAAGCTTATTCCAAAGCCATGGAAAAAATTTATAGCACTTATCCGGATGACCTGGAGGCCGCCTGTTTTTACAGCCTGTCTCTTTTAGGCCTGGCACGAAACGCAGAAAACAAATTGCCGTTGCAGGTCGAGTCGGGTGCTATTGCGCTGGAGATTTTTCAGAGGAGTCCGGATCACCCCTGCGCCGCGCATTACGCCATCCACGCCTTCGACAATCCGGATCTGGCGCGGCTTGCCTTACCTTCCGCCAAACGTTTCGCCAAAATCGCTCCGGCGTCGCCTCACGCTCAGCATATGCCGGCGCATATCTTTGTGCAGCTTGGCATGTGGCAAGAAGCGGCAACATCCAATAAAAACGGGTGGACCACTTCTGTCGATTGGGTGGCAAGAAAAAACCTGCCGAAAAGCGAACGCGGTTACCACAGCCTGCAATGGCTGCACTACACCACCCTGCAACAGGGACTCTTGCAGGAGTCCGCTGCGGTTTTTGCCATCCAGCAAAAAGATATGCGGGAAGGAATCCAGTCCAAATCCAATTTAAGAGCCGGAAAATATTATCCCCGTATGCTCGCCGCCGCCATTCTTGAGACCGAACAATGGCAGAAAGCAGGTCAACTCACTCCGCCAGAAGGATGGAGCCCTAAAAGCTATGCCAGGGCCGAAACTAATTTCGTCCGCGGATTCGCCGCCGCCATGCAGGGGAATAAGGGAGCAGCAAAGAAGCATCTCGCGGAGTTAAAAACCATCCGCGAAAAAGGGTTCCGCAAAAACTTTTTCAAACGGCCTGAAAACCTGCAGGTGTGGGAACTGGAAATCCAGGTTGCGATGAAGCTTCAGCAGAGAGATTATGACGCCGCCATCCACCTCGCAAAACAAGCAACGTTAATAGAAGAAAAACTTCCGGCGCCGTCCGGACCGCCGCGTATACTCAAGCCTACTTACGAATTACTGGGTGAAGTTTATCTGCAAGCCGGCAAACCGATTCAGGCCCAGGAGCAATTCGCCATCTCTCTTGGGCGGCACCGCAACCGACTCCGCTCTATGGTGGGGGCTGCTCGCGCCGCCAGAGCAAGTGGCGACAAATCCACAGCGAAAGAAACCTATGAACGTTTGCTCAGCCAGTTAAAAAATGTCGACCCTGGGTTTCCTGAACTTGCAGAAGCAAAGGAATATTTGAATGATTTTTGACGAGTTGAAACCGTTAGCCGAGCAAGGGATTGCCGAAGCACAATACAACCTTGGGTTGATGTACAGCAACGGCCAAGGTGTTCCCCGCGATGATAAGGAAGCAGTCAAGTGGTATCGGTTGGCGGCCGAACAGGGGTTCGCAGAATCCCAAACCAACCTCGGGTTGATGTACGGTACAGGCCGGGGAGTCGAGCAGGATTATATGGAGGCGGTCAAATGGTATCGGGTCGCTGCCGAACAGGGCCTGGCCCAGGCCCAGCACAACCTTGGGGTGATGTATAGCAGGGGAAGAGGTGTAGCAAAAGATTATCAGGAAGCAATCTGGTGGTTCATGCTATCGGCTGAACAGGGATATGGTCAGGCACAATACAATCTCGGGTTGATGTACAGCCGAGGTGAGGGATTGCCCATAGACCATAAGGAAGCCGTCAAATGGTATCGGCTTTCGGCTGAGCAGAGGATTCCCGGTGCGCAATCAAACCTCGGTTTGATGTATGAAAAAGGCCTTGGGGTGGAACAGGATTATGTTGAAGCCCACAAGTGGTTCAACATTGCCGGGGTGAACGGCAATGAAGTGGGAAAGAAAAACACGGACATCATAGAAAAAAAAATGACTTCCGGGCAGATTGCCATTGCCATAGGCCTCGCCAGAAAGTGGCTAGAGGAAATATAATTGCGGAGATGCCGAGGTCTAAGGAAGAATTTTATCCCCTTAATGATCGGCGGATATTCCGGTACCATAAAAATAAATCGGTAAAATTACCCCGCCCGCAACAATAGCCCAGGCAAAGTGAATCAGCTTTTGAGTCGCCGCCAGAAATAGAAACCGGCTCCCCCCACAAGAAGAAGAAAATAGAATCCATATTCGATGATCAGCTGATACATATACATCTTAATGCCTGTGATGATGAACGGCATTAGAAAATACAGTATCCCCGCCACGCCACATAGCAGAAGAAAGATTTTAAAGTTCAAAATGCGATTCCTATTTAAGTTGCAGTGAATGACATTCGTTTTTACAGCCCGCCTCCTGGCTGAGATATTCTACACGATTTTAAGCGGCTTCTTTTTCCAACGACTCAGTAAAGGAGAAGGACAGGTCCACCCTAAACCAGTCGGATTAAATAATTATTTCAGTGGTTTAGGAGCTTAAACTCTTAAATCCCTCGAATGGGGGGGGATTGACGGATCGGGCCAGTAGGCGCATATTTATGTGAACGTAATGTGTGAACGTAATGCACGTTCGGGGAGAACTTCAATTATGAAAAAAGGTTGTCTAATTTTGGGTTTTTTGTTCTGTTATCCGGGTGCTCCGGGTTACAGGTAGCCCAGACTGTTCCTGAGGCGATTCAAGCTTACGGTGCCGAGTGTGTGAGATCCGGGTATCAAGAAGGAACCGAGCCTTACGCAGATTGCATCTCGCAATCATGGAAAATGGCTGAAGAAAAAGAACGTGCCAGACAGCAAAGAAAAGAAATGCTTCTCCTGATCAGGGGAAGAGGTCTGCCTAACGCTGGCAATATCTAACCCTCCTTAAAATCCCTAGCTTTCACCCTAACCCCTTTAGCGGGAGAGGCAGATAGCAGAGACTCGTTGAGCCGAGAGCATCGTTGCTGGCAGACGTGATATTTAACCTTAGCCTTCGTGCCCCGAAGGGGTAAATAGTTGTTGCAGTTGCCACCGGCTCACTGGTTAGGCGTTTTTCAATTCCAGCTTTCGCCGTGAGAAGACCGCCTTCATATTTTGCTTGAAAAGCGGGTTTTGTTGCAGCATGAATTTAAAACTGGGTTTGAGTAGAACAAAACAGGCAGTATCTGTCTTTGCTATGACGGTAGCGTTTCGCTTGGAATTTGAGACCAGGGCGCTTTCACCAAAAAAGTCTCCAGAGTCGAGGAGGGCAACTTGTTTTCCCCCCAAAAACCATTTCTTCACGGATACTTCGACTGTGCCCTTATGAACTACAAAAAACAAATTCGCCGCTTCCCCCTGATTCACAATCGTCGCCCCGGCCTTAAAATTGAAAATTCTCATTTGTGAAACGACATGCCTCAGTTCCTTATCGGAAAGGACTGAAAAAGCCCGGACTTTCCTAAGTTGTTCTACAAACCAGCTTGGGTCCTCTTTAATTAAATCCTTCACAGTTGTTTTCATGTTTCACCTAACTGAACTCTATAGATTCTAAACTTCCAAACCTGGGGCGGGTCATCAGCTTGTGGTACCCATTTGCGGGCACACATAAACTATTAAATAGCAAGTTGTATGCCAACAAGGAAACCCTGTAGCAGAAAAGCATTTAAGTCATTGAAAATAAATCGTATGTTTTTAGATCCGAGAAAAAAGGAGGGAGTGGGAGGTTGCGAGGGAGAGGCCTTAAGTTACAAAAAAGGACACAAACTGTATGAAATTTCCTCAGTTATCACCCTCTAAAATATGAATATTTCTCTATTCACAGAGATCTTCGTCCCATATGCGGGTCAGTTCCTGCTGATCGTCGGACTGCTTTTTCTTTGCCGACTCTTTCCTGACCTTTTTGACTTTTTTAGGCAGAGCTTTCTTTTTCTTTCTAGTCTGTTTCATCATTAATTTCTATCCTGTAAAAATATAAACCCAAACAGCTACCAGAATAACAATGCTGGCAAACAGGCATTTAAATAATCGATCGAAAAAACAAACCTCCTCTCGGCATCTCTTCTTTCCTGGGTTCTCCGGTCCTTTTTCCTTCTGTTTTCTATTCTTTTATCTTCGGTCATACCTTCTCCAGGCAAACGACTCGCACCATCGTTTCCATCATACCGGATTTCAAGAAAAGACCCCCTAAGCCGAGCCCCTTGGTACCCCTTCGGGGCATGAAGG
>DODH01000228.1:0-949 GCA_003545625.1 Nitrospina sp. | reverse complement strand
GGGCATGAAGGTTAATGCAGAGGATATCACGCATGCCCTGGAAGGGTACAATGACTTGTTAGGCCGAGATGAGTCGTTGCTAGCCAAATAGAGTTATTGCAATTTGTGTCCAGCGTTACGCTGGCGGAGTTGGTTTAACACGGCGCTTATATGGTCGTAGCCCATTTGGTTTTCCAGGGCGGAAAAGACATCACGGGTGCGGGTATACCAGACGATGGCCTCGGGAATATTTTCTTCTGTTTTCCAATAAAAGCGCCCCATATTCTCGAACAAAAGCGCCTGATTCTGGTGAGGCGGACCTTCTTTCACCAGTTCCACCCCTTTTTTATACCAAGCTCCCGCCGAAGCGCTATCGCCTCGCTCCATAAACAAGTCACCGGCGTGGTTCATGGCCCGGGCCTCACCCAGCGGATTATTGATTTTGTGGTGGTATTCCACGGCCAGGACATATTGTGCCTCTGCAGCCTTAAGATTCCTGCGAAATTTATACAGGTCGCCGATGGATTCATAAACCCTCGCCGCCTTTTTCAACTGGTTTTCTTTTTCAAAAGCTGTGATGGCCTTGCCATAATTCTCGATGGCCCGATCAAACTCGTGATAGAAAAAATCTTCCGATGCCTGTTGCAAGTAGCGACCGGCTTCGTCTGTGGCATCAATAGGCGTGGTGATGGACTCCGACTCTTCTTTTATCTTTTTGCCATGCGGCAGAAGCCAGACCGAAAACCCCATCCCCAAGGTTACGATAACGATAATTAAATATTTCAGCGCCGAGGAAGAACCCATTAAATGTTTACCTGATGATTGAGGAAATGTGGACTTCACCAGTTTAACACAAGCGGCCAGCGTAGCACTGGCCCGTGGGAGGGAATGGGCTTATTAAGCCGGGAGAACGTTTGCCAGCCAAATAGAGCTATTGCCCCTGGGGCACGCATGCCCCGAATGGGGTATC
>DODH01000088.1:7998-12870 GCA_003545625.1 Nitrospina sp. | reverse complement strand
TTCCTCTTTCCCGGAGTTTGATTCCTCGGAATCAGAGTCCAGTTCTTTTTCGTCTTCACTCATAATCAAACACAGTACGGGGGAATTCCTTCTTCCACCCATTCTCCTGCTTTACCACTGTTCATGTTTTGGATATTTTTTAAAGCCCCTGAAACCATCTTTTTCCGGGACACCTCTAACTGGCTCATAATTTCTGCTGGCGAATCCATCAAGAGATTGCCAAACTTGGGCTGACACTTCAGGTTGCCAACATCACAGCAAGGGGTTATTTCCCCGGTTTGCTGAACGGTAATAATTTCGATCGTACCACGGGGTATGGTGCATTCCAGCAAGTTAAAATCCTTGGGAAAAGGTTGAGAGTTCATGGCCCGCACCCCATTTTTATCCACATAAAATCCCGGGATCATATTCAGCCCAAAAGTAAAATTGTCCGTACAAATGTAATTTTCAACACCTTCCATATGCTTTAAAAATGCTCTTTCACTACATTCAGGGTTTTCTCCCAACAGACTTTCAAGCTTCGCACGATATATCCCGAGCAGAGACAAGACGGACTGAAATTTCTTTTCCCGTTCTCCAAAAAACGTGATCAAAGTTTCAATCTGGCTCAACAAGTCCGACACTTTTTCAAAGATCATGTTGACGATCAATTCCTTTTGAAGTCCCAGAATTTTAACAAGAAGTGGTTTTTGTCGCGACTCCCAAACAGTTGGGTACAAAGTGAAGTCCACACGTCCGGAGAATTTCATAATTTCAACCAATCTTTGCCAACGCTGAGATTTTTCTGAACTTATGTCCAGGTTGGTATGAATCCGTACGTTTGGCGTCAGTTTCCTGAAGATTTTAAAAATTTCAACGATATGAGGGTTTTGTGACGGCTCCCCGCCCGTCAGATTAATTTCTCTCTTGGCCAATTCATGGAACACCTCCAGCTGGAGAATTTTATCCACCATGATTTGAGCCTGCTCCGGCATTAAATGCCAATGGCTCTTGGGTATCTGACTAAGCGGTTCGTAGACATGACAATACTGACATTCATCGCGCACATAACGATTGCAATTGGCTTCGGCGAAAATATTTATCATAGCCTTACCTCTTCAACCCAACCTATAGCCCTTTAGCGTGCAATTTTTTATTTCAATACCACTCGAACCGGCCTGACAGTGGACAAAGACAGGCTCGGCCCCCCTTTCATGCTGGGGTAGCTTTTGCCACGGATATAGTTAAATCCCCAAGCATACTTGTCCTTATAAAGCTCGCTGGACCAGAAACAACAACTGGAATAACCGAAGATGGGATCAATATGAATCACATTTTCGGTCCAATAGTATTTCCAGGGAATGTCCTTATTCTCCTCATAGAGGGACTCCAGTTCCTTGCGGCTCGGCAGGCGCCAGTCCGAAAAACTGGCAAAGGCATCCTTATTGAATTTTTCCAGGAAAGTTTGTGCGTCCTCCCAGTTGATCCAAATCTTTTTTTCCTGATAGATATCAATCTGCTTCCACATCAATCCCTCTTTCAAGTCCGTAACGGTCCCGTCTTTATTATCCTGGAATCTCGGATCATTAGAAGGCTTCAATGGCGGTTTTTTCGCGGTGAGCGAAAGAATCTGGCCACCAAAAATCTCATCGGTGCCACTGTTGTCAGGATCAGCCAGTGCCGAACCTGGCCCACACACTGCCAACAATAAAAAAGCAACCCAAAGGGATTGAATAACCGGGTGGAAAAGCCGAATCCTATTTTTTGCGATCATCAAGTGTTTCCTAAAAGTCAGGTTTTTTAGCGGAGAACCTCCGCTGGCAAGTTGCAATATCTTTGCTCGCCAGCAAAAGCTATTGCTAGTTGGCCCCACGCCTAGTGGCTACTCTTCCTGCGGTGCCCAGTCCGGTTCCCAGGACAGACAAATGCCAGATGGGTTATAAAACTGCCCCGGCTCTTTTCCTACAATGCCCCATTTGGAGACAAAGTTCAGGTCCGGGTCAAACTTCTGGATTCGCTGGTTCAAAGTATCGACCACAAACACATAGCCATAAGGATCTTCCACCAATGCGCACGGACAGTTGAACTGACCATCCCGCTTGCCCGATTCACCAATAATCTCGAGGGAAATTCCCTCTCGGTCAAAAAACTGGAGCCGGTTCTGGCTTTTTTCGGCCACCATGATGGTGCCATCCCGGCGTACAGCAATCCCGGTGGGAAAATTCAATCTGCCTGGCTCAAATCCATATTCCCCAAACTTGGACAGGAATTGCCCATCCTCATTGAAAATCTGAATGCGCTGATTGTCCCGGTCGGCCACGTAAATATTTCCCTCCCGGTCCAACGCCAGACCAACGGGAAATTTCATGAAACCATCGAAATTCCCGGCAAAGCCAAAGCTGAGAATAAATTCACCATCACTGTCATACCTTTTGACGCAATGGTTGGAAGTATCCGCAACGAGGATGGTCCCGGTAGATTCCGCGACAATCTCCTCGGGCATGTAAAACTTCTCTTGTCCCCAACCCTCACCCCCAAATTCAAGAAAGAAATCTCCATCCGGATCAAACTTTTGAATCCGGTGAGAACCGGTATCCACGACCCAAATATAACCCTCCGTATCCACGGCCACCCCGCTCGGAGTTTTAAATTCTCCTGGTAAATAAGGGGGACGAGTACTACCGGATGTTCCAAAACTCATCAACAATTTTCCATTGCCATCGAATTTCTGGATCCGGTCATTGCCGGAATCTGCCACCCAGACATAAAGCTGACTATGATCAACCTGAGGCACCTCTTCAGGAAGGGTCTCTTCGACAACGGCTATTTCCAGAGCCTGAGACGGAGTATCTTCTACCTCATCGTTTTCCGTATTATTTTCCACCAAAGCAAACCTCTCTCCCAAAACCGGGAAAAAATTAAACTCCAATAGGAAAAAGCCCCGAAAGGGGCTCTTCCGCAGCACACTGAATTTTTCGTTCCAAGCAACCCTAAGGTCACCTAAAAAAACTATATAATGTCTTCTTTCTGAACCACACCATCCAGGTTATTTATTTTACCAGGAACTGTTTCACATCCAGAATCTGATATTCAAAATCACAGGTTTTTTGCAACTCATCGAGCCTTTCATTCCAATTCTGTTTGAAATTATCAAGGCTTTCAGATTTGGGTTTCTTTTTCATCAGGCCAACTTCGCGATATAGCGGCTTCACCATATTCTTGGAAATCAACTGGATTATATTTCGAAGGTTAAGAATACATTGTTTGGTCACCTCTTCCCGGGTCACTCCATCTACCTTTTCAAGCAGACGCAGAAACGCCTGGATCGTGGTGATCTGGACGGTGTAGCTTTCAGCCAACCTGTGGTCGTATTTCAAACCGCAGTCAATGTAGGCTGGCATGAGATACATGCCAACATGGTGATCAAATTTTACAGAAAGGGTAATCAACTTTTGAAGATAATCGACCTCGCGTAAATCCTCTTCTTCCTCTTCACCTTCAGCCAGTTCCTTGGTGGCTTTTTCTTTTTCCTTTTGAAGCTCGAGTTTGATCTTTTCCAGCTCGCTCAAATCCGAAAGGTGGTCGATCACCTTTTCTTCATTGGCAGTTTCATCCGACGAACCTTCCGGCCCGGGGTTTTGCTTGGTTTCCGTATCCTGTTCGCTCAATACAAATCTCCTTCCTGCAAAGGTAAAACAATAAACCAATATTTTTAAAAGGGTTCTGGGAATCGGTAGTAAGTATAATCCTTTTCCCTAGAAAGTGTCAACTGCTAGCCGCAGGGGCAACTGGCAATAGCCTTTACTGGCAAACAAATAGGTTAACTCGGCTTAATCAAGCCCTTGTACCTAAACCTCCCCTATTAAAAGATTGCTAGCCACAGGGGCTACGAGCAAGAACTCGTCAAACCGAAACAACTCTTTGCCAGCAAGATAAGGCTATTGCACTCTGGCCCCACGCTGAGTGGTGGTTTGATTGACAGGGGTTTCTCAATAGGTATATGCTTGTTCCATATAATACAAAACCATTTTTTAGGAAAAAGCGCGTGCCGTTTTACGATTCACAAAAGCTGACAGGCAAAAAAAGGGAGGCGTTGTGAAAACCGCCCTTCTGTTTCCGCCGCAGTGGTATCCCAGCCAGCCCTATCTGGCCCTGCCTACCTTGAAAGCCCATCTCGAATCAAAAGGCCATGAGGTAGACCAGTTCGATTTCAATATAGAAAGCTATGAGATTTTCCTGTCCCGGGGATATCTGGATCACTGCGTTGAAACCGTGCAGAAGCGATTGTCCCTTCCTGCTTATACGAGCGAAGAGCAGGAAGTCAAAGCCGTGTACCGGGATATTTTGTCAGATAAGGCTTTTCTCGACTCCATCCTGAACGAAGTGGAAGACGCCAAAAATGTTCTGCGGGACGAAGAACGTTTTTTCCAGTTTGAGACTTATAAAAAAGCCTACACCACGTTAAAAATGGCGATGAAGCTCATTTCCTACGCTCACTATCCCAGTCGGTTAGATCTGGACTCCTTTTTCATGATGGGCAACCCGGAAGAGAACCTTTCAGGAATTCTCTCGGCAACGGCCGACCCGATTAGGAACCCGTTCATCCGGATGTATGAAGACTATCTGCTCGGAAATGTGGCATGGGACGATTACGGACTGGTAGGCTTATCCATCATCCACATCGGACAAGTCATACCCGGCCTGACACTGGCGCGCATTTTGCGTCAACGGTTTGACCACCTGCATATCGTGATTGGCGGAAGCGTGTTCAACCGCCATGCCGACCTGCTGGACAACAAACAGGCCTTGTTTGAGGAGTTTTTTCACAGTGTCATCGTCTCCGAAGGGGAGAAACCTTTGGCAGAGTTGGTCACCCATCTCAAGACCGGAAAA
>DODH01000088.1:2519-7649 GCA_003545625.1 Nitrospina sp. | reverse complement strand
GATGGCGAAAAGGACGGCAAGGGCGAAAATGGTAAGGGAGAAAAAGGCATTGTTCACAACCCAAAAGTAGAAGCCCTGCCTTATGAGCAGTTGGTTTGCCCTACCTTTGACCAGTTGCCGCTGAAAAAATATTTGATGCCTTATCCTGTTTTACCCTATATGTCCAGCCGGGGCTGTTATTGGGGGAAATGTACTTTCTGCACGCATAGTTTTATCTATGACTCCTATTACCGTAAAGCAAATGAAGCTCGGGTTGCGGAAGAACTGGACCATCTCTCCAAAAAATATAAAACTAAATATTTCACATTCTCCGATGAAGCCATTTCCCCAAATGCTTTCAACCGCATGTCTAAGGAAATCTTGAAAAGGGGCGTGGAAATGCGTTCACTGGGAATGCTCAAGTTCGAATCGGGGGATAAAGAATCTCCCGAATTGTTTGAAGACGTTTACCGGGCGGGATTTCTCATGCTGTTTTTCGGGCTGGAAAGCGCCAACGACCGTATTCTTTCCATCATCGACAAGGGTTGCGATCAGAACACAGAAAGGAGTGTGCTGAAAAACAGTTCCGCTGCCGGCATCTGGAACCATCTCTACCTGTTTTTCGGGTTTCCCACTGAAGAGCGCGAGGAAGCGGAAGACACCATTCGCTTTACCGTGGAAAACTCGCAAACCGGTACCGGTACTATCCATTCTGTAGGCCAGTCCATTTTCGCGCTGGAAAAGGATTCCGCCATCTACCATAATCCGGGCAAATACAAAATTGATCGCATCCTTCACGATCCCGACCGGGATATGGCTATTGTGTTCGATTTCGATATAAAAGCAGGAATGGATCGGAAAGAAGTGTTGGACGTCTACGAACATTTCGACACAGTGATAGACGAAACCTTTCCCTCCCGCAAAATCTGGAATTATCTTTCGCGCGAGCACTTCCTGCTTTACCTCGACCACTTCGGTAAAGAAGAAATCCTCAACATGGCCGGCCAAGCGGCCGGTGGCAATGAGCAATAACTTTCGCTGGCTAGCCAACTCCTCTCGGCTGAAAGAGTTCCTGCCAGTTGCCCCTGTGGCTAGCAGTTGACAGGCGGGGGGGCAATCACCTAGAATTTGAGGCACCGTAAAAGAACAACAAACTGAATCGCAAACCTTTTAGAGAGGGTAATCCTGATATGGGCCAGGCAGATAAACCAACAGACTGGATCACAATGAAAATCGAGCCGGAGATTTTTGAGGAGCTCGGTGTCCGCGATCCTGAAGAAACCAAGCGTGAGATGGCAATTTCTAAAAAGACTCGTCAGATACGTAAAGAGTTAAAATCCGACCCCGACAATCAGGAACTTCTGCTGGAACTGGCCACCTTAATGATTGATGGTTGCGCTTATGATGAAGCCATTAAACAACTCATAACCCTGCGCAACAAAAACCCCAAAAATCCCCGCGTCTACAAACTGCTTGGCACTGCATACGTGCTGTTCAATCATGAAGAAGAAGCCCTGATTGAAATGAACCGGGCCCGCGAACTGGCCCCCGACGATGCAGAAGTCCATTTTAATCTTGGTGGCCTCTATTTGCTCCGGGACATGTTCTCAAGCGCAATGGAATCCTTTGAAAAAGTTATTGAACTGGATCCTACAGACACGATGGCCTATGCCAACCTTGCCGCAGCTTATGACATGCTCAAACTCTATGACAAATCAATCATCTCACTCAGAAAAGTATTGATGTTCAACCCGGAAGACAAGGAACTCCGTGCAGCACTGTCCAACGCTTATTTTAACGCTGAACGCTATGAGGAAGCCATTGATGCCGCCCAGGTCGTAGTGGAAATTGACGACAAGGACCCGGAAGCTTTTTGCAACCTGGGCAATTGCTATTCTGTTCTCAGTATGGTGGACGATGCCATCGGCGCATTCAAAAAAGCCAGCGAACTGGCACCGGACTATTCGTTGCCTCACACCAATCTGGGAACCCTTTATGCTAATATGGGGCGGCCTGAAACCGCCCTCAAAGAGTTTAAATTGGCAGTGGACATGAATTCGCAAGACACGGCAGCCTGGCTGAACCTGTATAATTGTTATAAAGAGGTCGGGTTGATGGAAGACTCGCAGAACGCTTACAGGAAGTATGAAGCATTGATGGAAGGACCCGCACTTGCCGCGACCGGCGCAACAGAAGGAGAGAACCCGTCAAATATTCCGGGTGGAGTTTCCCAAACCGGCGGATACGCTGGCGGTGGAAGCATGGAGGGAAATGCGCCTGGCATGGAATCTTTGGCAGACGAAGAATAGTTTTTTATAAACTTCCATAATGACCCATCCCCCCCAGAACCTGATTGCGCTTGGGGATTTCAAACCTTCCGATTTTTGGCAGACCCATATCAATTCCATTTTTTATGGAATCAAGGGACCGCAAATTCACAACCATTTTCAAACCTACGTGAGCCTGGACCATCGCCTGGCGCATGCGCTCGCCAATGATTTTTATGCCAAAGCCCGAAACCATCCTCCTGAAAATAATATCTGGACTCTGCAGGAGTGGGGGGTGGGCAATGGCAATCTGGCCGCGTGTTTTCTCAGCCACCTACGCGAAATAGATAGCGTGAACGAGGTTTATCCATTTGTCCACTACATCCTCTGCGATGAATCTGAAGAAATTCTGAAAGGTGTGCGGGCCAATGTCCGTCTGCAGGAACACTCGGGGAAATTTTCCACGGTCCGCGTTCACGCCGAACATTTGGACTGCTTTCGGCCTCACTCCGTAGCAAAAATTATCTCCAATGAAATCTGGGACGACCTGTCAACCAAAGTCCTGCTGATGCATCAGGGCCTCTATTATGAGGAATACCTGTGCCCCTTTCTCGATGCCGGTGCGTTCCCTGCCGAAAAAGACGAATTCCTGGAACAATTTAAAGATAGAGATCTGCAAAATCTCTCTCGTTATCCCGACTTCCTCAACACCATTCACTGGGAACGGGATTTTCAAAGAGTGGATCTGGATGACTGGCCCTTTGCAGAAACCTTGAAAGCTCACGCTGAAAATTTTAAAGATGAAATTCCCATGCCTATCAATACCGGTGCTTTTTCAACCATCGCAAAAGCCAAAGAACTACTTGGGCCAATGAATTTTGGATATACCAGTTTTGACTACGGCATGAAAACGATCGAGGATCTTAATCAGGAAGGCAGGCCCTATTTCAACTTATACGGCGGACAATACACGTTCATGGTGAACTTTCCCCTGCTTGAAAATATTGGCCAGTCTATCGGATTTACGGAAATCACTCGGGAATACCAGAACCAGTTTGTGGGAAAAGACCTCGGGTCAGCGGCCCTCAGCCTGGTGGATCTGGTGCAAAACCATCCGCAGGTAGCCAACATGGCTCCATGGGACAGGGATGTTCTGATGCTCGGCACACTCCATGCTCTCAATACCATTTATCGAAGCCCCTACTCCGGAAAACTAAACTACCCGGCCATGGAAGGAACGCCTAAAAAACAAAGAAAGCAAATCGCTAAGCTGGCTGAAAACCTTAGCGGCCGGGGTGTTCCTGATACTGTAGCTTATGTCACTCGGGAAGAAGTTCTAGCCGCCTTGAAACCACTAAGAAAACTGGGTTACCGGGAAAAAGATATCCAGTCCGCTTTTCAATCCCCACCACCCCCTGTTTCATTCGTTCATATTCAATTCAGCGCATAAAATCCCGGTTTCCGGAAAGAAAAATCTGCTAGCATAGAAATACCAAGTTGAAAACTTTGGAGATTTTTTTCTCAATGCTCAGCATTTTTGTCGAAACCAGTTGCAACCGTTACAACCGTGACGAATGTGTCTCCTGCCATGTTTATGAACCGTTGATGGAGAACCCTGTCTCCGAATGGCACCTGAGTGTACAGCAGGCTAAGGTGATGGCAGATAAAATCCAAAGTGTCGAGGTACTCAATACCCTGGCCCAGCAGGAGATCAACCTGACCGGTGGCGAAGCATCGCAGAACCCGGATATTGTGGAGATCTGCAAGGTGTTCCAAACCGTCACGCCACACGTTTGCCTGCACACCAATTTGGACATGCTTTCAGAAAAATCCAAACGCTGGCAAAGACTGCGGGAAATTATGCAACTGGGCGGTCGGGTCGACATCACTCTTTACCCTACTGCCTGGGAGGAGTCGCAAAAATATTTTCTTGGAGAAATGTTGAAACTTCAGAACAAACTGATCGTGAATGTGGTGTATGAATCCCTGGCTGATTTGCAGAGTCAAATAAACCTGCTGTTAAATTTTTTCAAAGACAAAAGTTATACGCATGTGACAGAACTCCTGCAGTCCTATGCAGAAAAAGTCGCAACCCTACTAGAAACACACCCTAACTGTGACGAAAAACTTTTCACAGTTTCTATGGGAGATACCGAAGCATTTGCGAACAAACCGGAATTCATTTTTGGCATCAGCCTGTTACCGGCATTCGACATCGACAAAAACGGCTACCGGGCAATGACCTCCTTGCCGTTTCCGCGCGAAAAATATTTAATTGGCTGTCCGGCCGCACGCGGTTCCATAGATATCATGACGATTCAACAAAACGGAGAGATGACACCCTGTTGCGATGTCGGCAACCTGAAATGCGAGCCAAAATTCGGCAATGTTCTCCATGACAGCCCGGAACAGATCATGGAAAAAATGGAAGGGTCCATGAAAGTACTGGCATCAGGAATCCACAATAACCATGAGAATATTAAAACCGGCAACGCTGGAAAGTTGGTGGAGGAAGGTATTCCCCCCTATTGCAATTGACCCCGACCCTCTTCGTAGAAGGGGCCGGGGGATTTAAAACTACAATATGCGTGGGTGGTAGGTTTGGTCAGACTGAGGGCAGTTCTCCGGTCGGTGTTTCTTCCTCTTCAAGATCATCGTCGTCTTCTTCATCACCGATCAACAAGTTTTCGTCATCGACCCTGAGTTCTTCAAACTCATCCTCCTCCTTCTCTTCTTCTTTCGGATAAGGAAGTTCGTTCCAGACAACAATGCGTGAGTTGCTCCGGTCACAGATAAAAAGCTTGAATTTGGGTTGTGGCTCCTCAGGCTCTCCTTCAGATTCGCTTTCCACCAGAGCTGTTTCCTCATTATCGTCATCATCTGC
>DODH01000088.1:0-2201 GCA_003545625.1 Nitrospina sp. | reverse complement strand
CATTATCGTCATCATCTGCCATGGGAATTCCCCGGAATTCTTCCTCCTCCTCTTCCTCGTCGATCAGCAACAGGCCATGAGGATCGTTCAGAGTGCAGTTGGAAGCTTCATCCAAGCCCCGGTTGAACGTATTTTCAGTGAAAGACGATTGGCCCAGCACCAGATCGGCGGGCTGTCCATTTTCGGTGGGAACTTCTTTCCAATACAAGACACGGTGATTACCGGTGTCGGAGATAAACAATCCGGCCTTTCCGCATACTACATCCGTGGGAAAATACAAACTGTCTGCGGAAGCTCGTGTGGCTCCATTGCCCTGGTTCGGCTCACGGCTTAAAAAATCTTTTTGCCCGATCACCACATCGGCGGGAACCCCTGTCTCCCTGGGAATATTATTCCAGATCAGCACGCGGTTGTTTCCCTGGTCCACCACGAATACCCGTTCGTTTTCGGCATCAAAGTGCACACCCGTTGGGAAACTAAGGGTATCCTGCCCTACATTATCGAATTCGCCCTGATTGGGCCAGCGTTCATCTATTCCTTTTTGTCCCAGGGAAACGTCTGCGTTCCAACCGTCACTAAAAGGGATTTTGTTCCAGATTAAAACCCGGTTGTTGTCCTTGTCGGCGACAAGCACATGTTTGTCATCGCTGGAGTGGATGCCCATGGGGAAAAACAGGGAACCGGAACCGACAAACCCTCGGCGGTTGGCTTCATTATCATCCATATTGTCCTGTCCCATCACCAGCCCTGGAGGCTCGCCATCATCCGTGGGAATTCCTTCCCACCTCAATACCCGGTGGTTACCGCTGTCCACCACATAAAGTTTTCCATCGATCACGGCAATACCCGCCGGCTGGGAGAGGGTATCCTCCTCCGCCTTACTGATGGTAAATCCATCCAGGTCTTCGTCTCCCAAGCCCGAGGTCATTTCATCCAGAGTTGTGGTAATACCCCTGTTTTCAAGACAGTCGGCAAAATCTTCCTGACCGAGAACCAGTGATGACGGTTCACCATTTTCCTCGGGAAACTGCTCCCAAATCAATACCCGATGGTTACCCCTGTCAGAGACAAACAGCATGTCGCCGAACACCGTGACATACTGAGGTTCGCAAAGCGTGTTGTCGCCAGGGTCATCCGCTCCCCGGTTGGATTGGGACATAGAAAAATCTCCCTGCCCAATAACCAAAAAAGCACCTGTTTCGGGTATTACTTCTTTTTCAACCTCATCCACCTCGTCCAGTTCTTCAGATTCATCGACCTCATCCAGGGTTACTTCGTCATCTTCGGACACGCTCAACGAATCCTCGGTATCTTCAATTTCGTTATCATCTGACATGAAACAATTCTCCAAATATTAATGATTGCCAATTTTTAGCTTATCTAATTCTGTAAGACCACCCACTCCTACCCCTACGGGCTAAACCGGGCAAAGGCTCATCCAATAGAGCCATTGCACATGCCCCATCGGCGGCTCGCCGCCCACTCCCGTGGGAGGGCACTTGCAATAGCTTTTTACCGCTAGCAACAATACTCTCGGCTCAACGAGCTCTTGCACATTGGCCCCACGCCTAGTGGTGGAACGGCTTAAGTCTTTGCCACATGGAAACAACTTTTCGGCCATTGCGATCCTGATGTTTTCCGTCCCAAATCGCAAACGCCACCAACACGGGATTTTTTCTATTAAATTTTATATCCCATTTATTCAAAGAATCCAAGGTGCGAAAGAATACCACACTCCATTTCCCCTCTTTCCAGACCCCTTTCCCCATTATATTCTGCTTGGTTTGAGGCTGAGGCGTCAACGTTCCAAATCCTTCCGCGTTCAATTCTTCAACGGGAACATCCCGGAACGGGTTGAGCGCATCAACGGGGTTGACTTCGCCGCCAAAGATCATGGTATCCAGGTCCAGGCCCTTGGTGGCGTATTCGAGCTTTTTCTTGGTTTCAATTTCTGTTTGCCAGTCCGCCCGCCACTGCCAGATATTGACCACTTTCCCCCGGTTTCCCATGCCAAAGAACGGTTCATTGTGACCGTGCTTGTGCAGTAACACCTCGCCAAGGGCAAACTGCATAGCAACCGCATCCTTAAAATCCTGATGGCGGCTCGAAGTCCGGTCCGGTTGAGGATCTTCCCACTCCAGCCGGAAGGCAATGCCCTCGTCATTCACTACGGACTGAAACTGAATCTGGTCAATCGGATC
>DODH01000300.1:852-4094 GCA_003545625.1 Nitrospina sp. | reverse complement strand
GGGCAGGGAGTGAACACCACCGATTCCGCAGTCCGGCTGACGCATGTCCCGACAGGAATTGTGGTCCAATGCCAAAATGAACGGTCACAACATAAAAACAAGAATTCGGCCATGAAGGTTCTTAAATCCCGCCTGTATGAGCTGGAACAGGAAAAGCAGGGCGAGGAAAAAAAAGAAATGGAAAAACAAAAAAGAAAGATCGAATGGGGCAGTCAAATTCGCTCCTACGTTCTGCATCCTTACCAATTGGTCAAAGACCTGAGGACGAATGTGGAATCAGGTAATGTGGATGCGATACTCGATGGAGATCTGCAAGCTTTTATCCAGGCATTTTTGCGTTTCGATAAAACCGGTGAGGAGGCAGGAAAGTAATGAAATCTGGGATTCAGCCCTCTTTGATCAATGACCCGTTTGGGGACCCTGGTCTACTAGTGCAGTTTCTTCTGCACAAACAGGCGCTGTTGTTTGACCTCGGCGATTTGTCCGCCTTGTCGAACGGAACCCTTCTCAAAGTTTCCCATGTTTTTGTCAGCCATACACATATTGACCATTTCATCGGTTTTGACCGATTGTTGAGGACGCTTTTTGGTCGGGAAAAAACGCTGACAATTTTTGGTCCGGAAAATATTATTCAAAACGTGAAAGGCAAATTGGCCGGGTTCACCTGGAACCTGGTTGAACTGTATTCTGAATCACTCACCATAGAAGTGGTTGAAGTGCGCGAAAGCGGTTTGCTGAAAGGCACCTTCCGGGCGATCGACAGATTTAAGCTTTGTGATGAAAAAGAAGAGCCTTTTGTGGATGGATTGATCGTGGATAATCCGGTTTTCTCTGTTCGAGCGGCGATACTGGAGCATCGAGTACCCTGTCTGGGGTTTGCGCTACAAGAAAAGCCCCACGCCAATATTGACAAAGACAAGTTGCAGTCCATGCAAGCCGAACCTGGGTCATGGCTGAATGAATTGAAGCAAAGCATATTAAGCAGTGAGCCGGAATCCACACTCATAACGGTGCCGTTCAGGGCGCCTGGAGGCTCGCGAGATTCTCGAGATATTCCCATGGGCCAGCTCAAGAGCGATTTGGTGGAAGTTTTTCCAGGACAAAAATTCGGCTATGTGGTGGATACGGTTTTTAATGATCGAAACAGAAAGAAGATTGTAGAATTAGTAGAATCCGCTGATGTCTTTTTCTGTGAATCGCCTTTTCTGGCCGATGAAGAAGAACGAGGGCAAGCACGTTGTCATCTTACATCCCGCCAGGCGGGAACCCTGGCCCGAGAAGCTGGTGTAAAACAGCTGTGTGTATTTCACTTTTCATCCCGGCATAAAGACTGTCGGGAGCAGTTCTATAATGAGGCCTTGGAGGCTTTTCAAGGACAGCCTGTCTCCTTAGAGAAGTGAATCTCTCCTTTGATTTGAACCACAAACCCCTGCACATTGTGGAGGCTCCCCTTGTTTTGGATTGATTTGGGATTACTGGGAATCACCGCCTACCGCATGGTGGGCGTGTTAAAAGCCGCTTTCACGCTAGCGGAAAAGCTGGCCCTGGCATTTCTGTTTGCGTTGGGGTTGAAGAGCCTGATTCTATTTGTCCTGATCCGGGTGGGAGTTCGTCCTTTCGCGAGCATCCAGATCGGGGCGGTTGTATTTGTGCTTATCCTGACTCTATTGCTGACTCGACCTGCAACGGAGTCCGCTCCTGGAGCATCTTCATCAGGCGCGGAATGGGTAACGGTATTGGCTTGCCTGCTGATTGGAGTGCTTTTTTTATTCAGCCTGGTGAATGCCTGGTTTTTTCCCATAACAGAATCGGACGCGGCCTGGTATCAGGTTAAAGGTTTATCTTTCCTGCATGAGGTCCGGTTCGATTCAGAATGGATCGTGCCTCAACTCAGGCAGTATCCACCCTTCGTGCCACTTTTATTTTCCTGGTTTATGGCTTTTGGCATTGAGCCTATGCGAATGATTTTTCCGTTTTTTTATCTGGCGCTGAATATCATTTTTTATTGCCGGGTGCTGGAGTTCACCGGAAACTCGAAAATGGCCGCCATGTTGACACTTGTACTGGGAACGACCCCTTATATCTGGTGGCATGGTGTCCTGCCTTTTCTGGATTTATGTACCGCCGTGTTTTATTCGGCGGGGGCCCTGTACTGGTTTTTCTGGATGGAAAGTGTGGATCAGGAAAAGGCAAGGTGCCGGACACTGGCTTTTTTGAGTGGTTTGTTTTTTGGCCTGTCAGCCTGGGTCCGCTTGGAGTTTCTGCTTTACTGCCTGATTCCCATCGCGATGACCCTTTGTGCTGAAAGCACTTTGATGAAGGATGGGGAAAGGGACCGAAAATCATTCCTGCTCTTTTTTCTGTCATTACTGGTTTTCCCGACCATCTGGTTTTTGAATCTGGCCTCTTTCGATTTTTCTATCTCGGCAAATGTTAAGATGGTAGGGCTTGCTGGTGTGTTTGCCTGGATCATTGTTCTGGCATTTATGATTGGAAGCTGGAAATTGAAGGTCTCCGCATTAATCAAGACGGGACTTTTGGCGGGAATAATATTTATTATTTTCATTTCTATGGATAATTCAGGGCCGGTTCCAGGATGGAAAAGGCTTGCCATCGCGTTTTACAGGTCTCTGACCGTACATGGTTTTTATCTGTTCACAGCGTTCCTCGCCGTTTTTATTTTTCTCAGCAGGCTAAAAAATATTCCCAGTCTCAATAAATTGTTTGGCCTGTTCCTGGTGTTTTATCCGCTGGTTCACTTTGCCATCTTTTCCTATTCCCCACCGAAGTGGGAAACTTTTGGGGAATATGTCAGTGCTACGTTTATCCATCCTGGCAACTTGGTTAACCTTTCCGATACCCGGGGGGTGATGTCGATGTATCCCCTTCTTCTGTTTTTCATTGCCGGCATTCCCTCTATCCGGAGAGGATTTGACGATGTCTAAAAAAAAGTGGGTACAGAGCGTGATCTGGGGAGTGGTGTTTCTTAACTTTGTTGTCATTGTCCGGGTTTTCATTATTCCACGCACAAATTTTATAACCAGCCATTTTCAGGAGCATCGGGACGCGTTGCGCGAATCTTCAGGGCCACTCGATATGCCCAACCAATACGCCCATACCTATCGGATAATGAAGCAGGTGCGGGAGATGGCAAATGAGGGAGCACTTCTCCTTTTGCCTCCAGATGATTGGGAATTTGGTTCGCCCCGTTCGGCTGTGATTCAGACGTTATACCCGCGCAA
>DODH01000300.1:0-464 GCA_003545625.1 Nitrospina sp. | reverse complement strand
TTAAAGGAAGCCTATGTGGTGTTTAATGAGCCGTGGGGGAAAGGATTATGCAAAAAACGGCCGGTGAAGTATTTAGGAGAGCAGGGATTCGGGATTTGTCGAATCGGTAAAAATTGAATAGGCAATAGATCAATGAGTCGTGGGGCGAATCTTGCCTGAATAAAGGTGGCTTGCGTTTGTGCCGATATAGGATGAAAGAGTTTAGGGTTGAAGTTGATCCATTAACACCTTGGGAAATATCTTGGATTTCTTATGATTTTTGGTTCCGGTTTGCTTGCGCGCGCATTTGGTTCCCAGTTCGCAAACTCTGCGACAAGCTGCATATATGCCGCAGGGGTTTCAAATTCCAATTTATCCGATCAGCGTGAGTTTGACCGTGAACAGGATCGTCTGATGGTTGCTATGGGGCAACACAGGTCGGCGGAATTGTTTCTGTACTTTGGGACGTGTAGCGCCAATGGTCC
>DODH01000073.1:5005-6183 GCA_003545625.1 Nitrospina sp. | reverse complement strand
ATCCATCGCACTGACATATTGCCGGATGGATTTGTCCAGCCATTTTTCCAGAAAAGTGGTGACTTGTTTTTGAGTCTTTTGCATAGCAGGAGGATTCATTAACGCCCTGAGTTTGAAAATCGTAACGTCCTCCCCAGGGTCGTAAGTGGCTAGAATGCGGTGATAGTAGCAGACTGATCCCAAGCGGTCAAGCTTGGACTTTGAGGCTTTTTTAAATCATGCAATTACAAGTTGATTCCACTCCAACGCATGGTCTAAGATGAAGCAAAGGGCATCCCTAAAAAATTTTCGGCCACCGGCGAGCCGCCGGAGGCAGATAGCAACCACTAGAGATCCTCTGAAAATTATCTAGAAACTTTTTAATACATTTTTATATTCATGAAAGTAGCCTGCGTTACATTAGGATGCCGAACCAATCAGCACGATACAGCAGAAATACAGACCCTGCTTGAGCAGGAAGGTTTCTCTATCGTCAACGGTAAAGAAAAAGCCGATGCCTATGTCATCAACACCTGTACGGTAACCCAACGTAGTGATACCAGTTCCCGTCTTGCAGTTAAAAAATCCCTGGCGATCAACCCCGATGCACTGGTCGTGTTTACCGGATGCTACGCGCAGTTGAACCCGGAAGAAGCCTCTGAAATGCACGGCCTCGACATCGTTCTTGGCAATGCCGACAAGCTGGAAATCGCTAACCTTATAAAAAGGAAACTGCTAAATCCCGGCCAGCCCTGGAGAAAAAGTGCGTCCACCGAGATCATCATGTCCGATATCCATAAAAGGCGGATATTCAGGACTATCCCGGTGCGAAATTTTCAAGGCATGACCAAAGCCTTCATCAAAGTCCAAACCGGCTGTGATGAGAAGTGCTCCTTCTGCACTGTTGTCAGAGCACGAGGCAAATCGGTCAGCGATACACGGGAAAATATTATCCATAATATCCAACAAGCCGTCACTTCCGGGTTCAAGGAAATCACCCTCACCGGCATCAACCTGGGTACATGGGGAATGGATCGAAACGAAACTTTTTCCTCCCTGGTTCGTGATATCGTTGAACTTCCAGGAGATTTCCGGGTTCGGTTGAGTTCAATCAATCCTATGGAAATTGATAGCGACCTGATACGGCTCATGGCAGAAACCGAAAAGCTCTGTTCGCACCTGCATATCCCTTTGCAAAG
>DODH01000073.1:3553-4581 GCA_003545625.1 Nitrospina sp. | reverse complement strand
GGACTGGGACTGGGGGCGGATGTTATCGTCGGCTTTCCCGGCGAAACCGAAGAAAGATTTGAAAACACCCGCAAACTGATAGAACAATTGCCATTCTCCTATCTGCATGTGTTTTCCTACTCACCACGCCGGGGCACCGAGGCCTACCAAATCAAAGACAATGTTCCCGGCAATATAAAGAAACAAAGGAACCAGAACCTGACCCAATTGGCTAAACGCAAAGCCTTTAAATTTCACGAGAATTTTTTGCGACAACAAGAAACCGTACTGATAGAAAATCAACGGGACAGGAAATCAGGGTGGCTCAAAGGCCATACCGGCAACTATATTCCGGTCATTGTGGAGGGTTCCGACTCATTGAAAAACAATCTGGTCCCCGTTGCCTTACAGAGGGTTTCTGAACATCAGGTTACAGGATGCGTCCAGTAATCACCCTTACCACCGACTTCGGCCTGGACGACCCTTTTGTCGGTATCATGAAAGGGGTCATTCTTAATATTGTGCCCGATGCCCAGATCATTGACATCACCCATAATATCGAACCGCAAAATATCACTCAGGCCGCGTTAATCCTCAACGCTACCTACCCCTGGTTTCCCAGAAAAACCGTGCATGTGGTAGTGGTAGACCCCGGTGTCGGCTCCGTCCTTAAGGCAAAAGGCAAAACAAAGAAAACGGCAGGCCCGATAAACCGGAGGGCCATGGTGGTGCAGTCAAAATTTCAGACCTTTATCGGACCCGACAACGGGGTACTCACCCTTGGTATCCAGCCTGATAGCCGGGTTTATGAGATCACCAACAAAAAATATTTTCTTAAAAACGTCTCCAACACCTTTCACGGGCGCGATGTATTCGCTCCCTGTGCGGGGTGGATTGCCAGCGGCATTGCACATGCCAAAATGGGACCCAGAGTGTTAAAACCTGTTCGCCTGGACTTCCCTCAACCCCTGTTAAAAGAAACATCCCTGCATGGGGAGATCATTCATATCGACCACTTTGGCAACCTCACCACCAATATTTCTGCCGAA
>DODH01000073.1:0-3215 GCA_003545625.1 Nitrospina sp. | reverse complement strand
TAATCCACGAAACCTTTCCGCCATCAGCTACAATAAATGTGCAGATTGGCAAGCACCGTATCGAAGGACTCGTCACCGGTTATTACCAGATGAAAGACAATCAACCCGGAGCCATCATCAATAGCTGGAATCAACTGGAAATCTTCTACCGTGAAGATAACGCCAGGAAAAAACTGAAAGCCCGAGTGGGGCAGTCCGTAATCCTGAAAATAAACTAGCAGGTTACTTGAATAAATAAGTAAGAAGAGGAATTTTTTGCTTCCTCTCCCTTGAAGGTAGACGTAATATTCTTCCTAAGCTCTCGTGCCCCGAAGGGGTAGGACTGAGGTAAGGGTGATTCAATAATGCTTTTCATTTACCCGGTTATTGATCGTGAGTGATATTAAAATTGTCTGCCAGAATAAAAAGGCAAGACATAACTATTCCATCGAAGACACCTTCGAGGCCGGAATAGTGCTAAAGGGCACCGAAGTCAAATCTCTGAGAGACGGCAAAGCCAATCTGGTCGACAGCTACGCCATCATTGATAACGAAGAAGCCTGGCTACTCCATTTCCATATCGATGCTTACACCCCAGCCACGCAATTCAACCATCACCCTATGCGAAAGCGCAAACTGCTTTTGCATAAAAAAGAGATCAGCAAGCTCATCGGCAAAACCCAGGAAAAAGGCTGCACTCTGGTTCCACTGAAAGTTTATTTTAAAAATGGTAAGGCAAAAGTCGATCTCGGCATTTGTAAAGCGAAAAAACTTTATGACAAACGCGCCGCGCTCAAGAAACGCGAGGCCGACCGCGAAATCGACCGGGGCATGAAATCCAGAAACCGGTGACTAATAGACGCCGGCGAACCGCCGGTGGCAACGAGCAAAAGCTTTTCAAGCCGCCAGCACGGTTTGCGGGCAGTAAAAAGGTATTGCTTATTTCCTCAAGGTGTCGCCTTGTTTCCCGGACGGTAGACCACCAATACCACTCCGGTAACAGCGATGGCACCGCCAAAATATCCCAGCGACCCGACCGGGTCGGATTGCAGTCCGGCAAAGCCAATTTCAGGAAGAATTTTCATTCCCCAAAGGGTAATTAGCGGATTCAGGCTAATGATAACGCTGATCAGGGCCAAGGGGATATATTTCACCGCTTCGGCAAGGGCGCCATAAGCAAGTAGCGTATTCACTGCGCAAAATATCAGAGATAACCAGGCGGTGAAACCCGCGCTGGTGAAATCAACCCACTCAACGCCTCCTATCAGCGCAAAGGTGGCAACGGCATAGACCAACAGGTTTAAAGACTGGGCCCCATATTGCCGACTGAGAAATTTTTGCGACACCATATAACCCACCCACACCAGAGCCGCAAGAACAATTAAAAAGTTAGCGTAATAATATTCTCCCGGTTCCTGAATCTGGCTTTGTTGGTCATAAAAAAACAGGAACAACCCACATCCCACAATGACCATTCCCAGCACCTGCATTAAAGACAGGCGTTCATGAAAAACAAAAACCCCTGCCAAAACCAAAAACACCCCAGCAACCTGTATCAGAACCGCCATATTGGAGGGCCCGCTTAAGTGCACACCCATCGTCACCCAGTAATAATTTGCTGCCAGGCAAAGCCCTCCTACGATTCCCATCCATGGTGGCTTGCGAAGAATGCGCATGGGGTCATGTCCTTTCCATTGCAGGATGACTGCCAGCACCAAAAATGCAAACAGAAAACGGAACCAGGCAATCGTTCCGGCATGAAAACCCTGTAGAGTGATTTTTAGAATGATAGGAAGGACGCCCCAAAGCAAAGCTGTGAGAAGGGACAATAAAATGCCACGAAGATACCCTTTAGCCACTGGGCGTGGGGCCAGCGTGCAACAGCTCTATCTGGCAATAAGAAATATCGGAAGCTTGATGAGTCATTGCTATCTGCCACCGGCGGCTCGCCGGGCCTAGTGGACGGAGAACCTCCGCAGGTAAATAGCAATCATTATATTGCGGACAACTGTCTGCTCGGCTCAACAGGCCATTGCTACCTGCCCCCATGGCTAGTGGTGGAGTCGGGAAAAATTTTTCAGCATGGTAAGACCGAGGCGCTGGCTTTTTTCCGGATGAAACTGGAAAGCATGAATATTCTCTTGATGGATTCCAGATGCGAAGTCGATTCCATAACAGGTGGTAGTGGCAATGATCGCCGGGTCTTCAGGAACAACATAATAGGAATGCACAAAATAAAAATAGGACTCATCAGCCACCGAATCAAACAACGGGTTACCGGGAGTCACTCGCACCCGGTTCCAGCCCATATGCGGGATTTTTAACGGCTCACCAGACTTGGGCTTAGCATCTTTGAATCCCACCACTTTTCCGGGGAGGATACCCAGCCCATCTACATGACCAAATTCTTCAGCCTGAGTAAACAGAAGTTGCAGTCCAAGGCAGATCCCCAAGAAGGGTTTACCGCTTTTGACCGACTGGTGCACGGTGTCAATAAGATCCAGCTTCTCCAGGTTCGCCATACACTCCTTAAAAGCCCCAACCCCGGGAAGCACCACAGATTTGGCCGAAAGGATTTTCCGCGAGTCGCTGGTAACAATTGCCTCAGCACCCACGGCCTCAAAACCTTTTTGTACGGAACGGAGATTGCCCATTCCGTAATCAATAATAGCGATCAACTAAAGCGTCCCTTTGGTGGAAGGAACATCTCCGGAGCGGGAGTCCAAGGTACAGGCAGAATCTAAAGCGCGGGCAAAAGCTTTAAACAACGCTTCTGTTATGTGGTGAAGATTATTCCAGTATGGGGAATTAAAGTGCAGGGTCATACCACTGTTGGCGGAAAAAGCCTGGAAAAACTCCGGCACCAGTTCGACATCGAACTCACCAAGCTTGGCTTTGGGAAGTTCCAGGTTGAATACAAAAAAAGCCCGACCACTGATATCGATGATGCATTGGGCCAAAGCCTCATTCAGGGGCACATTGGCTTCAGCGAACCGGCGAATACCTTTTTTATCTCCTAACGCTTCCTTGAAAGCCTGACCCACAGCTATCCCGACATCTTCCAGTGTATGGTGAGAGTCTATATGGGTATCACCCTGGGCCTTGACCGTCAGGTCAAAATAACCATGCCGGGCCAATTGCGCCAGCATATGATCCAAAAATGGGACAGGGGTCTGGATATCCTGAATCCCGGTTCCATCCAGGTTCAAACGGACTTCAATTTGGGTTTCGCTGGT
>DODH01000316.1 GCA_003545625.1 Nitrospina sp. | reverse complement strand
GAAGATGTGACTTTTATTTCTTGTAAGTTTTCTATTTCTTCGGCGGTTATAATTTGTCCCAATCCTGTTGAAAATAGAATAGAAATAAAAAAATTGATTAAAATAAATTTTACTTTACCCACGCTTGTCTCCCTCGAGTTATAATTTCCGGCAGGTCTCCTGACTTGGGGCTAATACCTAGTCACCGCGCCTTCCCATCGTAGTTGATAGTGGCTGATTACTGCGGCTTTTGTTCCCTTCACAGTTGCGGGGCAGTGTTGGGCTCTCACCAATCTTCCCTTGACCGGACTTTAGTGAATTAAACTACTTGCTTACTGCGGTTTCCTTTCAATGGTTTCCATAACAATGGATGTTTTTGCTTTCATTGATTTATACCTGCCTTTTTCTTTTTAAGAGCCAAACGAAAAAGGGGCCTCCCAATATTGCTGTAATAATTCCTACCGGTATTTCTGTTGGTGCAAGAAGCATTCTTGCCAGTGTGTCGCAGGCGACTAGAAAACTGGCACCAAAAAGCATACATGTAGGAATCAGTATTCGGAGGTCGGGGCCCACAAACAACCGGACGATATGGGGAACTATCAATCCGACAAAACCGATGGGACCGGAGGTCGCCACTACCGTTCCGGTGATGAGCGAGGCGGTGATGAAACCGACCTTTTGAATCCTGGCAACATCCACTCCCCGGCTGGAGGCAGAATGAACCCCGGTACTGATGAGATTCAGGTCTCTGCTGATAAACATCAAGATGAATATCCCCAAAAATACCACCGGAGAAATTGATAAGACCGTCTTGTAATCGGTTATATCCAATCCTCCCATAAGCCAGCGGATAATTCTAAACGACTGGCTGAAGTCCGCAAGGTAATGGATAAACATCACCATTGCTGCGAAAAAGAAATTGGCGGTCACTCCGGCTAGGAGAAGCACTCCGGTAGGGAATTCCCCATGCCGGGTCCTGACCAGACTGAAAACCAGGATAATGGCACCGAGTGAACCTAAAAATGCAAATAGGGGAACCATCGAAAACCCTAGCAGGGAAACATGTAAATTCAAGGCAATGGCAATCACCGCTCCCAACGCCGCGCCGCTGGAGACGCCTAATGTAAAGGGGGCCGCCAAATCGTTTCTCAACAAAGCCTGGAAAATGGCACCTGCTACAGACAAGGCGGCACCTGTTAAGGCACCGAGAAGGATTCTTGGAAATCGAACCTGAAAAAGGATGATGGCATCCGTATTGTTGGAAATATTTATGGTGTCAGAAAATGCCCGAGCCAAACTAATTTTGCTGGAACCGATGAGCGGTGTGACGCAAAGGGTAACGATGAATAATAAAAAAAATAGTGAAAGGGTCATTGTATAAGATCTTGAATTCATATCAGGGCGCCTGAGATCAACGACTAATGACTGGATGGACTCTGATGTTTCCATCGTGGGAACCCAGGTCGACTTCTATGCCGTATACCTGTTCAAGAATATTTTTTTCCAGTACCTGTTCGGGAGTTCCGTCACGCACAATTTTTCCTTCGTTTAAAAGTATAAGGCGGTTGCAGAAACTAGAAGCAAGGTTCAAGTCGTGCATGGCCATAATCAGAGTCCTTTTATGTCCGGCATTGAGATTTTTCAAAATACTCAGGATTTGAATCTGATATTTTAAATCCAGCGCGGCTGTGGGTTCGTCCAGAAGCATCATTTCCGGATTTTGTGCCAAGGCGCTGGCGATCATGACCCTCTGCTTTTCCCCTCCGCTGATTTCGTTGAAATACCTGTCGGCGAATTGGGAGGTCATCGTGATTTCCATGGCGCTCCGGGATATTTCAAAATCTTCTTCGCTTTCAAATGATAACGGAGAAAGATAAGGATGCCGCCCCATCAATACAATTTCAGAAACTTTGAAAGGAAAAACCATGGGGTGGTCCTGGGGAATCCAGGAAACAGACTGGGCGAAAAGTTTTTTATTAATTTTAGGTAGAGAGGATTCTTTAAACTGGATAGAACCTGAATCCGGTTTTAGTATCGCCCCCATAATTTTGAGAAGAGTGGATTTCCCGGATCCGTTAGGGCCGATCAATCCTATAAAATCTTGTTCTCGAATGGATATGGACAAATCCCTCAAAACCGGTGTGGTTTCATAGGCGAAGGAAATGTCTTCCAATCTCATCAATGCCTGGGTCATGGGGTTCCTTGAAAACTTGTCTTTTCTGTTTGGCTCTTAAATATTTTCGGATGTATGGCTTGGGCAAACCGTGCGATAATTTTCAAAAGCCTGGGGCCCGGTATCAAAATATAATCAGCACCGATAAAATAAATTTGTCCGTTTTGAACAGCTTTGATCGTGGGGAAGCGACTCCATTCTTGAATCCTGAGGTCAATTTCCTTTTGTTGCAGGTCTGATTTCGGGCCCGCTTCAATAATGATCTCCGGTGATTTTTCAATGATGTACTCCTTGGATAACTTGGGGTACTGGGCTGGAGAGTCTCTGACAATATTATTTCCCCCGGAGATATTGAGCAGTTCGTTTAAAAATGTACCGGGTCCTACCGCATATAAATCACGGGAAGGATCATTGCTATCCCCCAGAAGCAATAACACCTCTTTTTTAGGTAAATGTCGTTCCTGATAAAAAGTGATTCCTTCATTCAAGCTCAGGAGTAGTTTTTTTGCCGATTCCTGGCAATTTAAGGCAGTCCCAAGTTTTTTAATGGATGCAAAAATTTCTGCCAAATTTCCCATGTCCACTTCGAGTGTGCGAATGGCCAGGCTTTTCGCGTTTTTGGCGATTTTCTGATTGCCGGATTGATGGATGATCAAGTCCGGATTTAAAGAAACCACTGTCTCCATATTTGGATTGATCATGCCACCAATACTTGGGAGCTGACAGGCTTCCAGTGGGTATTTGCAAAAATCAGTTACGGCAACTACTCGGTCCTTTAATCCGAGTTCGAAAAGGGTTTCGGTGATGGAAGGGGAGGTTGAAATGATCCGCTTTGCTGGTTTGCTAACTGTGTTGCCTGCCCAAAGCAGGGATGATGGAGGAAAGACAACCCAAAGGCTAAGGAATATTACTGAAAATATCCTTGAGGTGACTCCAAGCATGAAGAACACTTGAATTCGATGCCCGTGAATCCGGAAATTATTATTAAGGAAAGAAAGTGAATTGAATGAAAATAATTTCACCGGAATATCCTCGTTCCAGCGAAATGAGGGGAGAAGCATGGAATTTAGCTTGACTTACCTCAGGCCGCGAAGGTTTTGTTAACAGGGTCAGAATCAGATGTTCTGGCTTCCGGATCATCCGAATTTCCGCGCCTTCCCATTTGAAAACAAACAGTGGCAAATTGCGGGATTCGTACCCGGATACAGCGGCGGGTCCGCGACGGATTCTAACCGTCTTTCCTGTGACCGACCCCAATAAGTTTATTAGATATTA
>DODH01000260.1 GCA_003545625.1 Nitrospina sp. | reverse complement strand
AAATGAAGAGGACATCACGCGTGTCCCAGAGGGGTAGACCCCTATTTCAAGCAAAAAACCGCGAATTTTTACTAAAGTACCAAAAAAAAAATACCGTTCAGAACTATAGGTGGAGGATATAACAAGGTTTCTCCCCTCCTCAGGAATCACCTGAATACATTGACTGAGTCTATTTTATCAATCAAGGACGGTTGCCATGGATTCCATTTATGAAATAACACTATTGGGCTTCATGTTTTTGGAGCTGGCGCTGGCTTTCATCTATTTCCCCTATGATACGGGAAGGAATTTTTACAAATTGAAGATGGGCCAGGTGGAAACCGCTTTTTCATTCGATCCCGTTCTGGGGTATTCCTTCAAACCCAACATCACTTATAATAAACCGACGACCGCTCCACAGTTCGCACCCAGAAGGATCATGTTCGTGGATGTCCGGACCGATACGAACGGGTTTCTCTTTACCGAGGATTTGTCCACGACTCAGCAAAGTCACCAGTTAATCTTTTGCTTGGGTGGAAGTTCTACGGCGGGAACCGAGTCCCGCCACGATAAACATTATCCCGCAGTCATCGATTCTATGATCGAGAAGGATGGTTTTCGGTGCGTCAACGCTGGGGTCGGGGGTTACCGATCCATCCATGAACTGTTGATGTTTAAAAATAGAATCCTCAAATTCAAACCGGCGGCGGTGACAATCTTTAGCGGCTACAACGACTGGGAGGATTACAAGTCTGGAACCTATGGTAAAAATAATCAATTCATACACTGCCTCAGTCATGTCCTGCCCACCAACCAATTGGAGCGGGTTTTCGATTACAGTGCCCTAGCCCACACGGCAAAAAAGGCAGTATATAAATTCAGGGATAAAAATAAATTGGTGAACAAAGATATACCGGGCATCACAAAAGGCTGGACGGAGCAATGGAAAAAAAATATCGGCGAGATCATTGAGCTCTGCAATGAAAACGGCATTCAGTGTTTTGTTATCGGCCAGTTAGCTCCGGTTTACCACAACGCGTCAAGGGAGGCCAAGTTAAAGGCTGCTATAGATTTAAATTTCCAGGATGGCTTCGACGGGTATCTCGAATTCGTCAAGTTGATGAACAGGACCTGCGCAGAATTATGCGAAGAAAAGGGGGCTGTGTTTGTCAATGTAGCACGGGATTTCGAAGATTACTATCCGGTGTATCTGACGGACAGAAATTCCATGGAAAGATATTCCCTGTTCACCGATTGCATCCATTTCTCCGAGATGGGGAACCTGATCATGGGCTTACTCATTTTTAATACCCTATCGAATCATTTACAATGTCAACATTGATTATATATTTCATTGCGATTTTCGCTCTCACTCTTGTCCTTGTAGTGGGAAATTATTTTGCCCGGCGAAAATTTAGCACAAGAAAAGCCAAGCCACAAGAAGACGTCTATCCCCTGTATTGAAGAGTAGCAGCTAATATTTGACACGCATAAGGCAGAACCCTTGTTGCGGAGCGTCACCTACAGGATAGGGGCACCGAAAACCGCTGGGATCGGACTCAGGTTTCGCGGTTGAGGAATTTTTGCATTTAATTATTGATGCGGGATAAAAACTTCAAAGCGATTCCGTTGTTGGGCCAGATTTTAACAGGGGGGAAGACAGACCGCGAGATCCTTCGTCGCCTTCGTCTCCTCGAGGATGACAAACTGGCATTTCTTGTCATTCTGAGCGTAAGCGAAGAATCTCGGGGCTCATTGCCACCGGCGGCTCGCCGGCTAGACCGGTTTGACGGTCAGTTCGGGGTGTAACTGCTGGCGAATCTGGGTTTGGATATATTGCAGGGTACCGCTGGTGGAAGTCGGGCAACTTCCGCAGGCGCCTTGATAATGAATACTGACTTCGTTGCCTTCTATACCTTTCAGTTCCACGCCACCGCCATCCTGGGCGAGGTTGGTGCGGATCGAACGGTTGAGCACCATTTCGATTCCCTGAAGTTTCTTCTCATTACTGAGTTCGGCAAAGTTGATGACATCTACCTCGCTCAACTGCACTTTTTCTTCGGCCTGATACAGGGACACCGTTTCTTCAATGGTTTTCCAAACCCGGTCTTTTAACGGAACCCAACTGGTCTTTTCGTCTTTGGTCACGGTGACAAAATTATCCATGACAAACACACTCAAAACACCGGACCGCTCGAACAGGGCTGTTGCCATTTTATCGCTTTCCGCTTCTTTTTTACTGGCAAAAGAAATATTGCCGTTATCGAGAAGCACCGCGTTGATGACGAACTGCAAAGCATTGGGATTCGGGGTTTCCTTCGTGCGCACCACTTTCAAGGCTTTTTTTGTACTAGGACGCGCTTTCGGCTTGGTCTTCTTTGCCGGTGCGGCTTTTTCTTTCAGTTTTTCCTGGATAGCCAGGACCTCGCTGATCTTCACAACAAAAGAACTCCCAATTTTTGATGAATAGGCATCATTTTAAACTATTCAAATGCGTGAGCCAAACATTATCTCGATCACTCGGCGCGGGAAGGGATTTCTGCATCCTGAATCACGATCACCCTGCGTCCCCTGAGGGACTGCATGGCTTCGTATCCGACAAAAACAGCCAGTCCGATGAGCACCACCGCCACCGTCCCGAGAAACACATTGGGTTCCGGCGCGGTAAAAAACTGGTGGGCCTGCCAACCTAATGCCGCTATCGTGGTCACGACCATGAACAGGGCAGGATAAAGCACATATTGCGTCGGGCGTTTGACTGCCATCAACCAGGTTGCCACCACAAACAGCGCCACCGCCGCGATGAGCTGGTTGGTGGCCCCAAAAATGGGCCAGATTTTCTGCCAGCCATCGGTCGCACCAATCAGGTAAGCGACAAACACCACTAAAACCGTCACCGCATATTTATTACGAAAAGCGGGCACTTGTTTGCCCAAGGATTCCTGAACCAGAAAACGTGTGATGCGCACGGCGGTATCAAGAGTGGTCAACACAAACGTGTTCAAAGCCAGTACGGCAATCATGGAGGCGATAGTAAAACTCATAACCGGCAACATCTGGTGCACCACGTTACCGTATCCATTGCCAAACGCCAGAATCCATCCGCCGGATTGCAGGGTCTCCCGAAAACCCAGCCGGGCCATATCGACTCCGCCGCCTTCCGGGGCTATCCAGTACAAGCCTCCAGCCACCATGAGGACAGTGACAACCGCGACCACCCCTTCGGTGAGCATACCGCCGTAGGCAATGGCCTTGCCCTGGGTTTCATTGGTCAACTGTTTTGAGGTGGTACCGCCAGCAACAAGAGAGTGGAAACCGGACACCGCACCACAGGCCACCAGCACAAACAACATCGGCCAGACCGGCCCCTGCACATCAGACATCGCACCCCTCCAGGCCGGAGTGTTCAGTCCCGGTGCCACCCATAACAGGGCGATAATGCCCAATGACATGGAACCAAACAGTATAAATGTAGAAAGATAATCGCGCGGTTGCAAAAGTGTTTGCACCGGCATGATCGAGGCCACCCCGGCATAAACCATCAACATCACAAACCAGAACAAAAGTGGGGAGAAGCCCAGCACGCCTTCTTGTGGCAAAGGCAGGGGAATTTTGAATCCGATATAAATATTCAGTATGACCACCAGCACCGCAATGGTGGAGACGATCTTAAGGCTGTAATTCTTTTTATAAATGCACCAACCGAGGACCATCGAAACGGGAATGATGGCGAAAGTGGGAAACACCATTTCCGGTTGGGCGATGAGGGTTTTGGCCGCCACCACACCGAACACGGCGATCACCAACAGCATGGCCAGAATGAGGAAAATCGCGAACACGGCTTTGGCCCGATAACCCATGGTGGTTTCCGCGATATCGGCGATCGAACTGCCGCGATTGCGCACCGAGACCATCAGGGTCAGGTAATCGTGAACCGCACCGATGAACACACTGCCAAGCATGATCCACACCAGCGTGATCGCCCAGCCAAAATGGTGCATGGCAATGATCGGCCCAATGACCGGACCCGCACCGGCAATGGACGCAAAATTATGCCCGAACAAGACTAAAGGCTTGCTGGGTACATAGTCCACGCCATCGTTTTGTTTTATGGCGGGGGTCTCCCGGTTGGCATCAGGCTGGATCAATTCCCGATCCAACCGTTCGGCATAAAAGCGGTAACCCACGTAATAAAAAAACAGGCAGGCAAAAACCAGTATGGCAATGGTCAACATGAGCAAACCTTAAAAAGCTACATTATTAGCTTTCTATTATATCAAAGTTGGCTTAGTGAGGGGTAGCCACTTGGCGTGGGGCCAATGTGCCGTCACTTTTGCTGGCGAGCAATCGTTATCTCGGCCCACCGAGCTATTGCCCATTGCCCCCCTGCTAGGGGCAGGATTTAAATAGGGAGCCGAGCTGGATGGTTTGTTCCCGATCCGGTCCTGTGGAAATCATCATAAACGATGTTTCAAGAAGTTCGCTCAATCGGTCGATATAACGCCTGGCGTTTTCGGGCAAACGGTCGTATTCCTGTATGCCGACGGTGCTTTCCGACCAGCCGTCAAACTCTACGTAGACCGGTTGGCAATTTTGCAGAACCTCAGGATCCGCGGGCATGTCGGAAAATGTTTTCCCTTTATATTCATAGCCGGTACAAACCTTGATGGTTTTGAATCCATCCAACACATCGATTTTTGTGAGAATCAGCGCGTCAATACCGTTGAGGTGAACGCCGTATCTGCCAACCACTGCATCGAACCATCCGCACCGCCGGGGCCTGCCGGTGGTCGCGCCAAACTCATTCCCGACCTTACCCAGGCGCTGGCCATCCTCATCCGACAACTCAGTGGGGAACGGGCCTTCGCCAACCCGGGTGGTATAAGCCTTGATCACCCCCAGCACCCGATCCACTTTGGTTGGCGGAATGCCAAGTCCGGTGCAAGCACCTCCCGCGGTTGAATTGGAAGAAGTCACAAACGGGTAGGTGCCATGATCCACATCCAACATGGTTCCCTGCGCGCCTTCACACAAAATATTTTTTCCCTGAGCAATCTGGTCGCGCATGAGAATATGGGTGTCGGCAATATATTTCAAAATGGTTTCCCGATAACTCATCAACTCATCAAACAGACTATTGAACCCAGGCAGTTCGGTACCGTAAAGGCTTTTTAAAATTTTTTGTTTTTCCTGGTAATTGGCCTGTAACCGTTCTTTCAGGTAGGTTTCATCCCGTAGATCACAGGTACGAATTCCTGCCCGGGCGATTTTGTCGGCATAGGATGGGCCGATTCCTCTTCCCGTGGTGCCAATTTTCTGAAATCTGCTCCCGCTCTCCCGACCTTTATCACTGGTACCATGATAAGGCATGATGATATTGGCCCGGTCACTGATAACCAGCCTGCCCTCCAGATCAACTCCGGTTTCTTCTAACTGGTGCATTTCATCCACCAAAGCTTGTGGGTCCAACACCACCCCGTTTCCAATCACGCACAGTTTATTATTATGGAAAATTCCGGATGGGATGAGATGCAGGACAAATTGTTTCTCATTGAAACAAATAGTATGCCCGGCGTTATGGCCTCCCTGATACCGGGCCACCACCTCCACATCTTCGGCGAGCAGGTCGATGATCTTGCCCTTCCCTTCATCGCCCCACTGCATTCCCACTACAACCGCAACCGGCATGAATCTCTCCCGATAAACAACAAAAGTGAATAATGTTTGGCCCAGCGGGGTATTATCCTCACCCCTCCCCCCCTTGTCAACCGGCGAGCCGCCACCAGGCGTGGGGCCAGAGTGCCGTCGCTTTTTCTGGCGAGCAAAAATCTGTCTCGGCT
>DODH01000002.1:1450-4177 GCA_003545625.1 Nitrospina sp. | reverse complement strand
GAGATGAGATTTGATAGAAGCTAAGCCTTTGAATTATAAAAAATTTTACTTTTCAGGAATGTACCCATGCTTGATTTAGCATTTGCCATGGCCCCGCCACCGGATGGATCAGACCCCGGGGGAGGGAGTTTGCTCTCGTTATTGCCGCCGATGATCATGATGTTCATGATCTTCTACTTTGTTCTCATCCGTCCGCAAAAGAAAAAACAGGATGAAGCACGTAAAATGATCGATGAATTGAAAGAGGGCGATACCGTTGTGACCTTGAGCGGCATTCACGGAACGGTTAAGAAACTGAAAGAAGATACGATAATGTTGCAGATTGCCGACAATGTCCGGATTAAAATTAATCGCTCTTCCATTGGCACTAAGAAAGTATAAATCGAAATATGAGTTCTCATAATGTATAGGGATCTTAAGTGGAAGATTCCCTTGATACTTGCTGTAGTATTGGGCTCGGTATTACTGGCATATCCCTTGAAGGAAAAAATTTCCCTGGGGCTTGACCTGCAGGGAGGGATGCACCTTTTACTGGAGGTCAAGGTCGAAAAGGCGGTGGAAGCAAGCCTGGAGAGGTTGGCGGACGATATCAAGCGGGATATTTTTGATGATGATTTGGAATTGGACCGGATCAAAGCCATTTATGAAGATCGACGGGTAAATGTGCGCATGGTGGATAAATTGGATCTTCCACCGGTGAAAAAGATTCTCGATGATTATCCTTTTTTCAGCCTGGTCAGTGAGGATTCCGATGGACTTGGACTGGTCTATCAGTTGAGTGCGGACCATGTCGAGCAGATCGAACAAAACGCGGTGAGCCAGGGATTGGAAACGATCCGCAACCGGGTGGATCAGTTTGGGGTGTCAGAGCCAACCATTCAGGTTCAGGGGGAAAGACGGATTCTAGTACAGTTGCCTGGCATAAAAGATCCGGAGCGGGCTATAAACCTGATCGGGAAAACCGCCCGTCTTGAATTCAAGCTGTTGGATGAAGAACATAGTCTGGAAGAGGCGCTTTCGGGGAATGTTCCCGAAGATTCCGAAATTTTGTATCAGCGGGTGGTGGATAAGGAAACCGGAGCAGTTACTAAGGAACCCTTCCTTATAAGGAAGCGTACGGTTTTGACCGGCGAAACTTTGACCGGTGCGGAAGTGCGGTTTGACTCGGACTTCAATGAGCCCTATGTTTCTTTAACTTTCAACAGCGTGGGCGCCATGATTTTCCAGCAAGTGACCCGCGAGAACATCAAAAAACGTTTGGCTATTGTTTTGGATGGCAATGTGTACTCGGCACCAGTAATTCAAGATGAAATTGCTGGCGGGCGGGCGCAGATCACGGGCGGGTTCACTTCCGCAGAAGCAAGAGACCTGGCCATTGTTCTCAGGGCCGGTGCGCTTCCCGCGCCGGTAGTGATTCTCGAAAACAGGACAGTAGGGCCTTCCTTGGGGAAAGATTCCATTGATAAAGGATTCACCTCCATTATTTATGGCTCTCTTCTTGTGGTAGTGTTCATTATCTTTTATTACAGGTGGTCCGGCGTTATCGCGGTGACAGCGTTGTTTCTCAATATTGTTCTTCTCGCAGGGGCACTGGCTTATTTTGGTGCCGCTTTGACCTTGCCGGGAATCGCGGGAATCATTCTCACAGTAGGCATGGCCATTGATGCCAACGTGCTGATATTTGAGAGAATCCGGGAGGAGGTAAGGATTGGCAAAACGGTGAGGGCCGCGATCGATGCGGGTTTTTCCAAAGCCTTTCGCACCATTGTTGACGCGAATATCACCACCTTCATTGCCGCAGTGGTATTGTTCCAGTTTGGTACGGGGCCCATTAAAGGGTTTGCCATTACTTTATGTATCGGAATCGCCGCCAGCATGTTCACCGCTGTCTTTGTGAGCCGGACTATTTTTGACGCAACCATGAGCCAGAGAAAACTGGATAAATTAAGCATTTGAATTTATGAAGATCATTAATAGCGACACCCATTTCGACTTCATGGGCAAAATTAAAATGACCATGACCATTTCAGGACTGGTGATCCTGATTGGTTTGGGGTCTGTTGCCCTGTCTGGAGGGTTGAAGTATGGCATTGATTTTGCCGGTGGAACCCTGATTCAGTTGCAATTTAAAACCCCGCCCGATATTGAGGTGATTCGGGATGGCTTGAAGACTATCTCGCTTGGCGAAAGCACGATTCAGGAATTCGGATCAAAACGGGACATCCTTATTCGCATCCAACGTTCTGAAGAGAAACTGGAGGCAGTGGGTTCCAAGGTTCGCAACAGTCTGGGTGGAAAGTTTAATAAGGAGGATATAACCATCGAAAGGGTCGAAATGGTGGGGCCGAAAGTAGGCCGTGACTTGAGAGAAAAAGCCCTTCTTTCCATCTTGTACGCCATCATTGGTATTGTGATTTATATTTCCTGGCGGTTTGAGTTGCAGTATGCCGTTGCCGCGATCATTGCCCTGGTCCATGATGTGCTGGTTACCCTGGGAGCGTTTTCGATTTTAGATAAAGAATTTACCCTGGTAATCATCGCCGCGTTTTTAGCCATTATCGGTTACTCCCTGAACGATACCATTGTCGTTTTTGACCGCATCCGGGAGAACCTTCGTCGCAGGGGAAAAAACACGCTTGTTCAAAGTGTCAATGCCAGTATCAACCAGACATTGAGCCGGACACTGCTCACTTCCGGAACAACGTTGATGGTGGTTGTCGCCCTGTT
>DODH01000002.1:0-1069 GCA_003545625.1 Nitrospina sp. | reverse complement strand
TGGTTGGAACCTATTCGTCCATCTTTATCGCCAGCGCGTTCCTGGTTTACTGGGACTCCCGCCACTAGGCGTGGGGCCAGTACAATCACTTTTGCTGGCGAGCAATAATGTTCTCGGCTCAACGAGCCCTTGCCCAGTTTACCCCTGCGGGGCACGAGAATAAGTGAAGAGAGATATCACGCCCTTCCACGGGAGTGGGCTATCTGCCTCCGGTGGTTCACCGAGGGGGAATCAGTTGCAATCTTCTTTAGGCCCATGCTACATTCCTCACTATGAGCGTTTCCCCCAAACTTCAACTTCAGCAATTGATTGTCCTACAGAGTCTGGATGATGAAATTGCCGAGCATAAAAAACTTCTCGCGGACATTCCCCTTCAGATCGATACCGGGTGCACGGAACTGGAAGAAAAGAAGAAAATCCTTTCAAACGCCAAAGAAGAATTGGACGCGTTACAAAAAGAACGTAAGGATCTTGAACTGGCGGTGCAGGGAGAAAATGACCATATGGCGAAAGCCAAGACCAAATTGCCGGCAGTAAAAACCAACAGGGAATACACGGCTATTCTCTCCGAGGTGGAAGCGATTAAGGTAAAGGTTTCCGGGTTGGAAGATAAAGAGCTGGAAATCATGGAAATCCTTGAAGAAAAGCAGAAAGAGGTTCCGGGAATCGAAAAAAGATGCAATGAAGAGGATGCCCGTTTCCAGGAATATAAGGCGAAAAAGGATGCCGAGTTGGACAGGATTAAACAGGAACTGGGTGTGCTGGTTGCCAAGCGTGAGAATGTGAGCGGTCAACTCGACAGGGTGATTATGCAACGCTATGAAAAAGTCGCGGGCTCCCGTGATGGCAGGGCAGTAGTTATGCTACAGGGAAGTATTTGCCAGGGATGTTTCCAGCAGATTTTACCGCAGATGGTTATAGATGTTAAAATTGGCGAATCCATCCAGCAATGCTCAAATTGCATTCGTTTTTTATATTGGGAAGAAGTTCCTGAAGCCGCAACGCCGAAGTAAACCGGGTGACCGCTGTTTCGGCTTTATGGCCGGGAGAGAGGAAAGTCCGGGCTCCA
>DODH01000109.1:749-2548 GCA_003545625.1 Nitrospina sp. | reverse complement strand
TGCATCAAACCGTGTCCCACAGGGGCGATCACCGGAGGAACACGCAAAGTCGCGGCGCACATTGATATGGACTTGTGCATCAATTGCAATGCTTGTTACCAAGCCTGCGCATTCCTGGCAATTGAATAGGGTTTATTTTTCTAAGCCTGCTGGCCATTAGGCCAGCAGGCTTTTTTTGTGCCTTTAATTAGCGGAGTTGGTTTTTTGTATTTGAATTCGTTTCAAATATAAAAGTTCCATAGCATTGTTCTTCAATCCCTGAACATAGGGTTTGACAAGAAGGTTCTGGGCAGAAACAAAAAGGGGAATCATGGGGACTTCTTTTTCGGTGAGCAGGATCTGGGCTTCATCATAGACCGCTTGTCGTTCTTGCGGATTTTTCAATGTAGATCCGAGAGCGATCAGTTCGTCGTAGCGCGGATGAGACCACCGAAGCCGGTTATTGCCGCTGGACTTAATGAAAAGGTTCATGAAGTTGTCGGGGTCCGGGAAATCCGCCCCCCATCCCAGCCGAAAAATCTGCGGTGGGTCCAGATCCAACCGGCTGAGAAAAACTTTCCACTCCTGGCTTTCGAAATCAATGTGCACATTCAGGTTTTCTTTCCATTGGGCCTGGATGAATTCACCGATGAAACGGTTGAGATCCCCTGTGTTGAAGACTGCCGTAACTTTTGGAAAGCCTTTTCCGTCCGGATATCCCGCTTGCGCCAATAAGGATCTTGCTTTTTCTGGATCAAATTTTAGTCCAATGCTTTCATTGTAAGCAAACATGCCTTTGGGAATCCATGATGAGGAGGGCAGTTCTCCCCCCTTCAGGAACTTGGGAATGCGGGATCGATCGATGGCATGAGCGAATGCTTGCCGGACAAGCACATCATTGAAAGGCGGTTTTTGGACATTAAAACCGTAATAATAACCCCTTAGCTGGGGTTTGTTCCTGTATTCGGGGTGGGATCTAAAATGAGGAATGGCGACAGGGGGCAGTTCGATATAGTCCAGCTCTCCGGTTTCGTAAAGGGTTAACGCGGTGGTGGGTTCCTGTACAACAAAAATCCGGATGGCATCCACCGACGGTTTGCCTTCGTAATGGCGAGGGTTGGCTTTCAACACCATTTTGTATTCGTGTTGCCACTCTTCCAGTATATAAGGGCCGTTGGTGACAATATTTTCAGGTTCTGTCCAAGAGTCACCATGTTTGCGGATAACATCTTCCCGTGCCGGGTAGGTGACCATGAAAGTGGTGATGCTGGGGAAATAGACCACGGGTTTTTTTAACCGGACCTGCAGAACATCCGGAGCCAACGCCTTTACCCCGACCTGGTCGGGATCGGTTAATTCTCCCGAATTATATTGGCTGGCATTTTCAATATCGAAGAGGAAGTAAGCGTATTGGGCCGCTGTTTCCGGTGCGAGCAATCGTTTCCAGGCATACTCAAAGTCCCCTGCCGTGACCGGTTTTCCATCACTCCAGGTAACATCGTTGCGTAGAAAAAAAGTGATAGTCCTGCCGTCCTCAGAATATTCCCAATTTTTTGCGATGGCAGGTTGAGGGTTTAATTCGGAATCATATTGGGTGAGTCCCTCCATGAGATTGGTGAGAATGGTGAAGGAAATACTATCGGTAGCCAGGGCCCAATCCAGGGTAGGGGGCTCGTTTTTTATGGACATCCGGAAAACAGAATGGTCTGTTGAGGCAGGTGGACTGCAACAGGTAAGAACCAAAAATGCAGTGGACAACCAAAAAGAAAAAACGGCGGTTTGCAATTTCATGAGAATGCCGTGGCGTTTTCAGATTTTTG
>DODH01000109.1:0-342 GCA_003545625.1 Nitrospina sp. | reverse complement strand
GCCCATAATGAAATAAAGCAACATGACAACCTCTGAGTCGTAGAAATTTGTCTCAAATAATCCCCCCGCCAGGAAACCCATCACCGCCGCTGTGGAACCCATAACCAAGGCTCTAGAATTATCATTGGCGAGTAGTTGAGACCATTTCTTATACATAGCTAGGAGATAGGTCACCCAGATTGAGAGCCAGGCCACCAATCCCAGGCTTCCTATGTCGACCATCAATTGCAATATATTGCTGTGCATTCCCCTTAGACGACTGATATAGCCAGAGGGATCGGGATATTGGGCATGAATGAAGTCAACACACTTAAAGCCACAACCTGTAATGGGGTAGTCTTT
>DODH01000110.1:1773-7064 GCA_003545625.1 Nitrospina sp. | reverse complement strand
CGTAGAGGTCGTACCCTGCGTGGAACCAACAAGCGTCCGCTGAAGTCTTTGAGTGACATGCTCAAGGGCAAGCAGGGCCGGTTCCGGCAAAACCTGTTGGGTAAACGGGTGGATTATTCCGGTCGTTCCGTTATTGTTGTTGGACCTCATTTGAAACTCCACCAATGTGGATTGCCTAAGAAAATGGCGCTCGAGTTGTTTAAACCCTTCGTGTTCAACCGCCTGGAACAAAAAGGCTATGCCGCAACCATGAAGACCGCGAAAAAAATGGTTGAACAAGAACGCGCCGAAGTCTGGGAAGTGTTGGAAGAAGTGGTGAAGGGCCATCCAATTCTGCTCAACAGGGCACCAACACTCCATCGCTTAGGCATTCAGGCGTTTGAACCTCTGCTGATTGAAGGCAAAGCCATTGAGGTGCATCCGATGGTGTGTACTGCTTTCAATGCCGACTTTGATGGTGACCAGATGGCGGTTCATGTTCCGCTTTCGATGGAAGCGAGAACCGAGTGCAAGCTGTTGATGATGTCCTCGAACAATGTCTTGTCTCCTTCAAACGGAAAACCCATTGCTGTTCCCACGCAGGACATTGTTTTGGGTTGCTATTACATGACCAAGATTCGTGGTGGCGTTAAAGGGGAAGACAAGGTTTTTTCGGATCCGAAAGAGGTGGTGTCGGCTTACAACGCAGACGAACTGGATTTGCAGGCCAGCATCATGGTTCGTCTGGAAGGGGCCTTGACCCAGGCCACAACAGGGCGGGTGCTTATGGGCGAGGTTCTTCCTGAGGGCTTGCCGTTTGAACTGGTGAACCGGTTGATGGATAAAAAATCTTTATCCGATCTTTTTTCTAAGTCTTACCTGATGGTGGGAAGGGAAAAAACCGTATCCCTTTTGGATGAAATCAAGGAACTAGGATTTAAATACGCGACCGAGGCGGGTCTCAGCATCTCTATTGACCAGATGAAGATTCCCAAAACCAAAACCCATTTGGTGGAAAAAACCCATGAGGAGGTGCTTAAGGTCCACAAGCAATATCGGGATGGCCTCATCACCAATGGCGAAAGGTATAACAAGGTTGTAGATATCTGGGCACATGTCACGGAAAAAGTATCTGAAGAGATGTTCAAGGAACTGGAAACCGAAGATGAGGCCACGGTAAATGGAAAAACCGACAAGGATTTTAATTCGATCTTTATCATGGCGGACTCGGGAGCTAGAGGAAGTGCGCAACAGTTGAGACAGCTGGCCGGAATGCGGGGCTTGATGGCCAAACCCTCGGGAGAAATCATTGAAACGCCGATCACCGCCAACTTCCGTGAAGGCCTTTCGGTAATTCAGTATTTCATTTCCACACATGGCGCCCGCAAGGGTCTGGCGGATACCGCACTTAAAACAGCAAACTCAGGTTATCTTACCCGCCGACTGGTAGATGTCGCGCAGGATATGATTGTCCAGGAAGATGACTGTGGAACCTTGAAGGGCATTGAAGCCGTGTCCCTAGTGGAGGCGGGTGAAATCATCCAGCCCCTGGGAGAAAGAATTCTCGGGCGGACGGTTCTCGAGGATGTGATTGATCCTTTTACCGGAGACGTCCTGGCCAAAGCGGATAGCCTGGTTGACGAGGAAACGGTGGTAGCAATTGAAAACGCCGGTATTGAAAAAATTCGAATTCGTTCTTGCCTGACCTGCGAATCTAAGCAGGGGGTTTGTATTAAATGTTATGGGCGCAATATGGCGACCCTGGAATGGGTGGAAGTGGGTGAGCCGGTGGGTGTAATTGCGGCACAGTCTATCGGTGAGCCGGGAACCCAGCTTACGATGAGAACCTTCCATATTGGTGGAACTGCCAGCCGGGTCATTGAGCAAACCACTTTGAATACCAAGCGCGGAGGTATCGTCAAGTATCTTGGCCTGCGCACCCTCAAAAATAAGGACGGAGAAATCATTGTTATGAACCGTAACGGAAGTCTTGTAGTTCAAGATGCTTCCGGTCGTGAAAAAGAACGGTACTCGGTTGTATATGCGGCCAAGCTCAAGGTTGCTGATGGACAGGATGCGCAGGAAGGTCAGACCTTGGTTGAGTGGGACCCCTATACTAACGCGATCCTTACTGAGGTTTCCGGAACCATTGCTTTCGGCGACTTGATCGAAGGGGTGACTATGAAAGAAGACTTCGATGAAATTACGGGTCTTTCCACCAAGGTTATCATCAGCCATCGTGATGAGAAAAAACAACCACGGATTTCACTTAAGGACGAAAAGGGCGAAACGGTGCGACGCTATATCTTGCCTGCTGGTGCAAATATCAATGTCAGTGAAGGCGATGTGGTAAGTGCCGGAGACCTGATCGTTAAGATTCCGCGCGAATCAGCAAAAAGCAAAGACATTACCGGTGGTTTGCCCCGTGTGGCCGAGCTTTTTGAGGCTCGTAAACCGCATGAACAGGCAACGATCACAGAAATTTCCGGCACGGTAAAATTCGGCGGGTTCGTCAAGGGCATGCGTAAGGTGATTATTGTGGGGGAATCCGGCGATGAATTCGAATACCTGATTCCGCGCGGCAAACATATCAATGTCCATGAAGGAGATCAGGTGGTTGCAGGTGAAGCGCTGATGGACGGTGCTTCCAATCCGCATGATATTTTGCGGATATTGGGAGAAGACGAATTGCAGAAATACTTGGTGAATGAAGTCCAGGAGGTCTACCGTCTTCAAGGGGTGCAGATCAACGATAAACATATTGAGGTTATCGTCCGGCAAATGCTCCGGCATTTAGTCATTGAAGATTCCGGGGATACCGAATTTCTCGTTGGCGAACAAGTGACGAAAAAAGTATTTAACCTGGCAAATCAGGAAGTGATCAAAAATAAGAAAAAACCAGCTAAAGGTGCTGCGGTGCTTCTGGGAATTACCAAATCATCGCTCAGCACAGAAAGCTTTATTTCGGCGGCATCTTTCCAGGAAACTACCCGTGTTCTCACAGAAGTGAGCGTGAGTGGCAAGAGGGATAATTTGGTCGGATTGAAAGAAAATGTAACTATGGGAAGGCTGATCCCAGCCGGTACAGGGTGCCGGGCATACAGCGGAATTCGCATTGAAGAACCTGAAAGTGAAAGTACTGAGCAGAAAGAAGAAGAACAGGCTCCAGTGGCTACAGAATAAATTGTAAAAGCCCTTATTTTTCGCTTGACTAAGGGATTTTCAGTGCTACAATTACAGCTTTTTCACGCCTACATCTACCTGATATAACCCTTTGTTTTAATTGGCTCCATTGGGTATTTTCAGTTTTATTTGGTAACCCTTTGTGTGGATTGCCTTTAGGGGAGGACTATTTTTTGCCTACGATTAATCAGTTAGTTAAGACCGGTCGGAAAAAACCGACCAGAAAAAGTAGTAGTCCGGCTTTGAAGGCCTGTCCGCAAAGACGAGGGGTCTGTGTCAGGGTTTACACTTCAACGCCTAAAAAGCCTAATTCCGCTCTGCGAAAGGTGGCGCGGGTGCGGCTGACCAACGGGATGGAAGTGACGACCTATATTCCCGGTGTGGGTCATAATTTGCAGGAGCATTCCATCGTAATGATCCGCGGGGGTCGAATTAAGGATTTGCCTGGTGTTCGCTACCATGTGGTTCGAGGGAGTTTGGATACGCTGGGTGTGGAAGGTCGGATGCAGAGCCGGTCTAAATATGGAACGAAAAGACCTAAAAAATAATAAATAACTATTATGGCAAGAAGAAGAGAAGCTCAGAAAAGAAAGATCATTCCTGACCCAAAATACAATGATGTAATGGTTGCTCGTTTCATCAATTGTATATTGAGGAAGGGTAAGAAGGGGATAGCGGAAAGTATTTTTTATACGGCGCTTGATAATATTGGTGAGAAGAGTAAGGAAGAGCCTCTACGGGTTTTTAGGAAGGCCGTGGAAAATGCCGCGCCTATGCTGGAGGTCCGGTCTCGACGGGTGGGTGGTGCGACTTACCAGGTGCCTGTTGAGGTGAAAGAGAATCGCAGGATCGCTCTTAGTATGCGGTGGGTGATCCAGAATGCCAAGGCGCGTTCCGGCAGGTCGATGTCTGAAAAATTGACCGGAGAGCTTTTGGATGCTTTCAATAATTCGGGCGGGGCAGTTAAGAAAAAAGAAGAAGTGCATCGAATGGCGGAGGCGAACAAGGCCTTTGCTCACTACCGTTGGTAATTGGCGGGCATCTCTGAAAATAGTTTTTGGCGCGGCCTTATAAAATAAGGGCGTTGCCTTAGAGAAAGTTATCGAATCAATAAAGATCTCTTGGAGATTAATGTTTTAGATGAGTAAAAAGTTACAGCCTGAGAAAACGCGGAATATCGGGATTATCGCTCATATCGATGCGGGTAAAACTACAACGACTGAGCGCATCCTCTATTACACGGGCAAAAGCCACAAGATTGGCGAAGTGCACGATGGTAATGCCACTATGGACTGGATGGAACAAGAGCAGGAGCGGGGAATTACCATTACCTCGGCGGCGACAACTTGTTTTTGGCTGGATCATCAGATCAATATTATTGATACGCCAGGCCATGTAGATTTTACCGCTGAAGTGGAAAGATCTTTGCGGGTTCTCGATGGTGCCGTAGGCGTGTTTGATGCGGTCAGCGGAGTGGAGCCTCAGTCGGAAACCGTCTGGCGGCAGGCCACTAAATACGAAGTTCCCCGAATTTGTTTTGTCAATAAGATGGATCGGGCTGGAGCGAATTTTCTCGGTTGTATCCAGCAGATGAAAGATAAGTTGAACGCCTATCCGGTTCCCATTCAACTGCCCTTGGGGGTTGAGGCGGATTTCATCGGTGTGATTGACCTGGTCGACATGAAAGCCAATGTGTATTCGGATACGAAGGATAAAGGCGAGACCTATGATGTGGTGGATATCCCGGCGGAGTATAAGGATCAGGCGGAAGAGTACAGGGAAAAGCTGATTGAATCGGTTGCGGATGTTGATGACGCGATTATGGAAAAGTTCCTGGGCGGCAAAGAGGTGCCCCGCGAGGAAATCGTGGCGGCCTTGAGAAAGGGAACCCTGGAGAATAAATTCACCCCTATTTTATGTGGCGCCGCGTTCAAGAATAAAGGAGTCCAGCAATTGCTGGATGCTGTTGTTGCTTACCTTCCTTCCCCGCAAGAACTCAAAACTATCGCTGGAACCAACCCCAATACGCAAAAAGAAGAAACCCGCAAGCTGGATTCCAAGGAGCCTCTTTCCGCGCTGACTTTTAAAATCATGACCGATCCTTTTGTGGGTCAGTTGGCGTTTGTGCG
>DODH01000110.1:0-1389 GCA_003545625.1 Nitrospina sp. | reverse complement strand
AAGAGAGCGCGTAGGCCGGATCTTAAGGATGCACGCGAACAAGAGGGAAGAGGTTGACTCGGTGCGGGCGGGTGATATTGCCGCGGTTATCGGGTTGAAGAAATCTTATACCGGAGACACGCTTTGCGATCAGGATAAGCCGATTATTCTTGAGGCGATCCAGTTTCCTGAGCCGGTTATCTCTGTTGCGATTGAGCCTAAGACCAAGGCTGAGCAGGATAAACTCTCCGACTGCCTCGTTAAACTTCTTCAGGAAGATCCCACCTTTAAGGTCCGCGTTGATCCGGATACCAACCAGACTATTATTTCGGGGATGGGGGAGTTGCATCTGGAAATCCTGGTTGACAGGATGCGTCGGGAGTTTTCTCTGGATGTGGATGTGTCCAAGCCTCAGGTGGCCTACAAAGAGACCATCACCAAGGCGGTGGAGCACGAAACCAAATATATCAAGCAGACCGGTGGGCGCGGCCAGTATGGTCATGTCATCATCCGTGTGGAGCCGCAAGAGGCGGGAGAGGGTTTTGAGTTTGTTAATAAAATTGTTGGGGGCGCGATTCCCCGGGAATTTATTCCCGCTGTCCAGAAGGGCGTTGTAGAGGCGATGAGCCGCGGCATCATGTGTGGATATCCTACGGTGGATGTTTCGGTAACGTTGTTGGATGGGTCGTTTCATGATGTCGATTCTTCGGAAATGGCGTTCAAGATTTGCGCTTCCATAGCTTTTCAGGAGGCTTGTAAGAAGGGGGCTCCGCAATTACTGGAGCCGGTTATGGAAGTGGAAGTTGTTACCCCGGAAGAATTTATGGGCGATGTGATCGGCAAGCTGAATTCCAAGCGCGGCAGGATCAAAGATCTTGCGGATCGTGCTGGTGCCAAGGTGATCCGGGCGGAAGTTCCTCTTTCGGGGATGTTTGGATATTCCACCGATCTTCGGTCGGCCACTCAGGGGCGTGCAAACTATTCGATGGAATTTGCCAAGTATGACGGTGTTCCCGCAGCGATTGCCGAGGAGCTGATTGCCAAGGTAACCGGATCTAAAGAGAAATTAGCAGTTTAAACAAATATAATTTGAAAAATACTATCGGAGTGAACCAGCATGGCTAAAGAAAAATTTATCCGCGATAAACCGCATATGAACGTTGGGACCATTGGTCACGTTGACCATGGAAAAACTACCCTTACCGCATCAATTACGGAGGTTCTGTCTAAGAAGGGGCTCGCAGAAACGATTGCCTTTGATCAGATTGATAAGGCTCCGGAGGAGAAGGAGCGCGGAATCACCATTGCGATTGCCCACGTTGAATACAATACCGAGAACCGGCATTACGCGCATGTCGACTGCCCCGGTCATGCTGATTACGTCAAGAACATGATCACCGGTGCGGCGCA
>DODH01000040.1 GCA_003545625.1 Nitrospina sp. | reverse complement strand
GGACTTTGCCGCATTTTTTCCTTCGCCACATCAAAGGCATCCATCGTCAGTTCTTCGAAGCCGAATCCCTTGACCCTTTTGGACACCAGCATCATGGACTCATTACGAATTTCGGTCAGATAATCAGAGGTAACTATTTTAAAACCTCTTTTCATGCAACGCTGGACCATCAGTTTGCGGATACCTGGACGCACAAATTCCGGGGCATGTTTCACCCTCTCCCACGCCTCCTCAGACCACTCAATGCCATTTTCCTTGGCATAAGGATGATCAACATCGGCAATTTTTATTTCTTGCGTTCCCATTGCTGAAACCTTCATTATGATTCTGAAAAAAACAAGTACCTAGTAAAGTATCTCTAAAAATTACTTGAAGCTTGCATCAATGTCAATTAATTTGAAAGTTTTCCGAGGTTCGAACCCAAACCCCTTATAAAACATGCAACGCTCTCCCATCGTTTATTTTTTATTTTTTATTTCCGGCATCACCGCACTGATTTACGAAATCGTCTGGACTCGGATGCTGACCCTGGTGTTCGGACATACCGTGTTTTCTGTATCGGTAGTGCTGGCGGCATTTATGGCGGGTTTGGGCCTGGGCAGTTATCTATTCGGCTATGCAGTCGACCGGTTACCGGAAATCGGCGGAAACGGTTCGTCTGCTGGAGGAAAGGCACTGCTCATTTGGGGCTGGGTAGAAATCCTGATTTTCACCAGCGGGGCTCTGCTCTCTTTCCTTTTCGCCAATTTTTCGGGGATCTATGCCTCCCTCCACAGCGTTATCCCCGAATCCATTGCCTTGCAGAATTTGATAAGAATGGTGTTCGCGTTTGCTTTGATGCTGATTCCCACCACCCTCATGGGAGCTACCTTGCCAATCATCAGCAAATACTGCATCACCGATGACAGTCGCATTGGCACTCAGGTGAGTCTCCTATATGCACTCAACACCCTGGGTGGCGCATTGGGTTGCCTGATGGCCGGATTCTTCCTGATGGGAACGTTTGGTATCCTGCAAACTGTTCTTCTGGCGGCAGGGGCAAACCTGCTGATAGGGATCGGTGCATTGAGTATTTATCTGGAAACCGTTCCCGGCGCAGACTGGAAGTTCCACCTACCCCCCTTGCGGGCACCGCACATCGACTGGAGCAGGGAGCAAAAGTTCTGGATGGGCATCAGCTTTATCTGCGGATTCACGGCATTGGCTTACGAGGTTTTATGGACACGGCTGTTAGTGTTCAGCACCGCCAGCACCATTTACTCCTTCAGCATGATGCTCACGGTTTTTCTTCTGGGAATCTTTCTGGGGAGCCTGCTATTGATCCCCCTGGCAGCGAGAATTCATAACATCCGCACAGCCTTGTTAATACTCCAAGTGGGCACCGGTCTTTACGTGATCGGTTCCATATACGGACTCGAGTCGATCCTTTCCGCTCCCTGGAACGGTTACAACCTGAGCCAACCCCTTTCGGTGTTTTTGCGCTACTTCAAGGATTCTGCCGGGCTCATGCTGATACCCACCGTGTTTTTGGGTATGTGCTTTCCTCTGTTGGTAAAAATGATTTCCGGGAAACATCAAAACATCGGCAAGGCTACCGGCCAGATCTATTCGGCAAATACTCTTGGAGCGATTCTGGGGTCGCTGTGCGCTGGTTTTCTGTTCCTCCCAAATCTAGGCAGTCAGGTCAGCCTGACCCTGGTCGCCACCCTCAACTTGCTGACTGTGGTTTTGCTGTTTAGAACCGGAAACTATTTGACTCTGGCTGTGCGCAAAGGGTTGACAGTCGTGTTCACGGCACTGATTCTCTTTGTCAACATGGCCATTCCCAATGACCTGTTAAATCCGTTTTTCATGCAGGACAGTGTCGGGAAACGCAATCTTAAAAAGTTGCTCTATTTCGAGGAAGGGCTCTCTGATACCGTAGCCGTATTTGAGGGCAATTATGGCGTTCTCGACCCGGATGCAAAAAGTTTGATCACCAATGGCGTTTCCATGTCCGCATCCAACCTGATCGCTTCGCGCTATATGAAACTGTTCGCCCACATTCCCATCCTGCTGGTGGACCAACCCACAGACGTGCTGGTCGTCTGCTTTGGCACCGGACAAACAACAGGCGCGGCGAGCCTTCATCTTCGAGTCAAGTCTGTCGATAGCCTGGAGCTGTCTTCCAGTGTCATTAATGCGGGAAGACTGTTTGCCAAAGAAAACCGGCAAGTGCTGAACAACCCAAAAGTAAACTTCGTCATTCAGGATGGCCGCAACCACCTGCTGACCACCCACAAACTTTACGATGTCATCACCTCCGAGCCGCCACCGCCCCGCACGGCGTTCACGGTAAACCTGTATACCCAGGAATATTACCAACTACAAAAAAAACACCTGAAACCAGGAGGAATATCAGCGCAATGGGTTCCCCTCCACAGCCAGGGAGAAAAAGAAGTGGCGATGCACTTCAGCACCTTCCGATCCGTTTTTCCTTACACCATGGGCTGGATGCCGGTCGCAGGCGAAATGCTTCTCATCGGTTCCGATCAACCCATTCGCATTGATTTTGAAAAACTTAAAACACGGTTGCAGGAACCTGTACTCAAAAAAGCGCTGGCCGATATTGAAATCTCCAATATCTTTGCCTTTCTAAGCAATATCTGGTTTCTCGATGAACAAGTTCAGGCTTTAGGCAAGGGCCTCATCACCGACAACCATCCCGCCATTGAGTTTTATCTCAATCTGGGAAATGTCATCGATGTGTCCGGCAAAGAAAAGTATGTATTCAATCGGGCATCCTTTGATCAAATTGCCAAACATTTGGAAAATCTTTCAGTTACCGACCGGATGAAGCTGAAAACCCATTACGAAGCCATGGACCTTTACCAAAGGGGCGTGATGTACGGCAACCGGGGTCAACTGCTAAAAGCCCTGAGCCTGATTGAAGACAACAATCTGATTCGTTACCATTTGCAGGCCGACCGCAAGCAAATCGCCCGGCTGATCGAACAGGTAGAAATAAACCCTGAAAGCTGGGAAAACCTGCTCAGCCTCGGCCACAGCTATTATCAAATCGGTGAATATGAAAAAAGTATTGCACTCCTTAAAATGGCTTTGAAGAAAAATTCAAAGCTAAGTTACGCACATTTGTATATGGGTTACAACCTTCTGGAAATGGGGGAAAAGGAAGAGGCCCTGGACTATTTCAAGAACACGGCTAAAAATGATCCACGCCAAATGGGATCCGTGATGCGGGAGATTGGGCTGATCAACCTTCTCCAGGCAAAAGAAAAAAATCCCGACGACAAGGCACTCAGGCATTCGGCCGCCGAATTCTACAATATGAAAAAAGAATACCTGAAATCGCTGGAATATTCCCTGAAGTCTCTCGAAGAAGACCCGCTGAATCTTAAACTTTTGCAAAGCATCGTTTTCAGTTACCGGGGTCTGGGTGAAGCTAAAGAAGTGCTCATGTATGGCAACCGCTACAGTTTGTTAGACCCCGATGAGATTCACCTGCAGTTCATCATGGGCGAAATTTATAGCAAGCTCCTTAAATGCCAGAAGGCCATCCCGCTCCTGAAAAATGTGCTGGCTAAAGACGATACCTACCACAACGCCCAAAACCTTTTGGACTCCTGCGAAAATTCCATGGAAACACCAGATATTTAGCCCACACACCTTTGAGACCTTAATAGATACATATAATGTTTCCAACAATAATAACATCGGGTACCCTTACTTAAAAAATTAGTTCTGAAGTTTTAATTACTTTAACAAAAAAATCATATAATTCATAAAAACAAATACTTTTAGGCAAAGCAACAAGATTTACATCAATCTACTCTGAAAAAATATTTGAATCCCCAAAAAAAATTGCAACACTGGTGAATAAGAGAGTTTATCCTAGGTGAATGAGAAAATTTGTCCCAGGCGACCTATATTAATTACAACCGGTTTTTCAGGGATAATTCCCGTGGCGAACCCCACCCAGCAAAATAGTTTGTATAAAAAACCAATACAAAAACGTCTTTCTCTCCCTCTGTTTTTAACTCTGGCTATCGTGACCTTGCTGAGCGTTGGCGGCTTGGGAATCTGGCCTGTTGAAAAACAAATGAAGGAGAATTTGGCCGCACAACTTAAAATAGTGCTTTCAGGTAATCTGGAATCGCTTAGAGTCTGGGCTGAAGGAACAAAACTGGATGCCCAGGTTCTGGTTAACCAACCAGTGATTCACCAAAGCCTGATTTCGCTCCTTGAAATGGCTCAATCCGAAGCGATAGGCCCAGACGTCTTGCGATATTCCGTGGAGCTTTCCTGGCTCAGGAAAAGTCTTGGAATGGCCTGCAAAACATATGGGTTCATCGGATTTGTCGTTTTTGACACTTCCGCTTTGGAAGTGGGAGCCTTGCTGGAAAAACCTATAGGCACCCGAGAATTAGATCGCCACTTTGATTTCTTTTACCGCTCTCTACAAGGCGATACGGTGGTTTCCCAACCCTTT
>DODH01000218.1 GCA_003545625.1 Nitrospina sp. | reverse complement strand
CGGGATGCTGATTTTGCCATCCAGCTCTTCTTCTTTGTAAATTCCGGGAACGATGGAAGTTTCCATATGTTTGAGGCCTTCCAGACCGTGCAGGGATTCTGCCGGTTCCACCGCGTAGCATTTGATATCAGGATTCAGTTGGCGCAGGCCCCGGCTGACCCCCATAATAGTACCCCCGGTTCCGATACCCGCTAAAAAATGGGTGACCCGATGGTTGGTCTGGTTCCAGATTTCGGGGGCTGTGGTTTCCTGATGCGCTTTCCAGTTGGAGTCATTGTTGTACTGATCCGGCATGAAATAAATATCGGGATTTTCCTCATAGATTTTTTTTGCCATGATGATCGCGCCATCTGAGCCCTCAAAGGGACTGGAGGTCACAATTTCGGCACCGTAAAAATCGGCCATCAATCCTTTTCGTTCTTTGCAGACATTCGCCGGCATGACGAGCTTGACCTTATAGCCTTTTACCTTGCCAATTAGCGCGTAGGAGATGCCGGTATTGCCGGATGTGGAGTCGAGGATGATTTTGTCTTTGGTGAGTTTGCCGGATTTCTCACCATCTTCGATCATTTTCAGGGCAGGGCGGGATTTTACAGAACCGCCGGCATTTTTCCACTCGGCTTTTGCGTAAATATCTACATCCTTGAATTCCTTTCCCAGGTTATGAATACGGATCAGGGGTGTGTTACCGATCGCCTTTAACACCGATTGATCGGTGATGACAGGACAAGTCGGCGCCTGAACCTCAGACGGAATAGGAAAATTCATCGGTTTTGACATTTCAGTTATTAGATATCTTTATAACCGGTTACGGTGCAAAAAAACCGGTAATTCGTCGTTTTTATTTCCTCTGTCAGCGTGACAACCCACAGAACTCTTCATAGTCGATCAGTTCGGTGATCGTGGGCTGGTCACTGCAAACGGGACATTGTGGATCTTTTTTTAACTTTAGTTTCCTGAATTCTGTTTTCAGTGCGTCATAAATGAGCAGAGATCCTATCAGGGTTTCCCCTTTACCCAGAATCAGTTTCAGGGTTTCGACCACTTGCAGGTTACCAATCACTCCCGCCAGCACCCCCAAAACACCGCCTTCCTGACAATTGGGAACCATGCCTGGTGGTGGAGGTTCCGGGTAGAGGCAACGGTAGCAGGGGCCTTCATCGGATTTGAAAACGGTTACCTGTCCTTCAAAACGGAAGATACTGCCATGGATATTGACCTTGTTCTTCATCACACAAGCATCATTGATGAGATAACGTGTGGCGAAATTGTCGGTGCCATCCAGGATATAATCATAGCCTTCAAACAGTCGCAGGATATTTTCCGAATTAAGTCTCTCGTTAAAAACTGTGACGTTGACATCCGGGTTGAGTGCTGTAATGGTTTTTTTGGCCGACTCGGTTTTGAGCATGCCAATGCTTTCTGTATTATGAATGATCTGCCGTTGCAGATTGCTGAGGTCGACCGTATCGAAGTCGATGATTCCCATATTGCCGATACCGGCGGCGGCAAGATAAAATGCGGCGGGAGAGCCCAGCCCACCTGCGCCTACCAAAAGAACTTTTGACTCCAAAAGGCGACTTTGCCCTTCACCTCCCACTTCAGGAAGGATAATATGGCGGCTGTAGCGCTCTATCTGCTCATCGGTGAAATCTATCATCCTCAGGCCCCGCCAGCTATTGCCGGTATAATAGAGATTTCATCGCCATCTTTCACAGCGGTACTTTCGCCCTCAAGAAATCGGATGTCTTCTTCGTTCAAATATATATTAATGAAACGACGGGGAGCGCCATTTTCATCACAGATGCGCTCTTTAATTCCTGCAAACTGGCTTTCCAGATTGTTGAGAATTTCGCTGATGGTGGCACCTTCTGCCATCACTTCGCTTTGGTTGTCGGTCAACTTCATTAATGGGGTGGGTACTCTTACTTTTACTGCCATGCTTTACTCCTTTTAAACCGTTAAACTGTTGGCGAAGACTTCTTCAAATCCTTTTATATTAGGTTCGATCACTTCAGGCGCGGGAAAACAATCGGCCAGGGCTTCCTGGGTTTTTAATCCGTTACCGGTAATACAGATCACAGTTACCTCATCCGGTTTGATCCGACCTTGCTGGATCAGTTTTTGCGTGACACCTACGGTAACGCCTCCTGCTGTTTCCGTGAATATTCCTTCGGTCTCGGCCAGCAATTTCATGGCGGAGACGATCTCTTCATCCGATATATCTTCTCCGTAGCCACCACTGGTGTTTGCGGTCTTGATGCCGTAGTATCCATCTGCGGGGTTTCCAATGGCGATAGATTTGGCAATAGTATTTGGTTTTACCGGAATGATGTTTTCAGTGCCATTTTTTATGGCAGTGGTAACAGGTGAACAGCCGGTGGCCTGGGCCGCAAAAATTTTGGTTTGCACTTTGTCGACCAGCCCCAGCATTTCGAATTCGTGAAAGGCTTTCCATATTTTTGTGATCAGTGAACTGCCGGCGACGGGAACCACGACATTATCCGGTGTTTTCCATCCCAGTTGTTCGGCAATTTCGTAACCATAAGATTTGGACCCATCACCATAAAAAGGCCGAATATTAATATTCACGAAGGCCCAATCATGGTTGACTCCGATTTCACTGCAAAGCCTGTTTACATCATCATAACTGCCTTTGACGGCAATCAACTGCGCCCCGTAAATCAGGGTTCCGAGAATTTTTCCCGCTTCCAGTCCGTCAGGAATGAGGATGCAACTTTTCAGTCCGGCTTCAGCGGCTTGGGCCGCAACAGAGTTTCCCAGGTTACCCGTTGAAGCGCATGAGACGGTGTCAAACCCGAACTCCATGGCTTTGGAAATTGCCACCGATACCACCCGATCTTTAAAAGAAAAAGTGGGGTGGTTGACGGAATCATTTTTCAGATAAAGATGGTTCAGTCCAAGGGCCTTGCCCAGGTTTTTCGCCCTGAGCAAAGGGGTGAAACCGGTGTGAAGACCCACTTTGGGAGGCTCATCCAGAGGCAAAAGGGCCTCATAACGCCACATTGAGGGCGGGCCGGACTCAATGGATTGCTTGGTCACGATCTTTTTGATGGCTTCGTAATCGTAATTGACTTCCAGGGGTCCAAAACAAAATTCACAAACGTGAATGGGTTCTTTGGCATATTCTTTTTTACATTCTTTGCAGATTAATCCTTTTACATGACCCATTCCAACATTTCCTTTTTAAAAGTACTTATTAAAACTAAAATAGCGTTCTCCTGTATCCGGCAAAATCACAACAATATTTTTGCCGGGGCCCAATTCTTCAGCCAATTTATTGGCGGCAAAACATGCGGCTCCGGAAGAAATTCCAACGAGAAGACCCTCCTCTTTCCCCATTCTCCGGGCAAATTGAAAGGCGTGTTCATCGGACACGGGCAAAAGGCGATCTACGAGATCCAGGTTCAGCACATTGGGTTTAAAGCCTGCACCAATTCCCTGAATTTTATGGGGGCCGG
>DODH01000206.1:3112-4653 GCA_003545625.1 Nitrospina sp. | reverse complement strand
TGCTCAAGTGCCTTAAAAAGCGGTACTTTTGTTTCTCTTCCTGCTTCGTAAATGGGGCCGAGTAATGTGATGACATGCTCGCCGTCTTTAGGCGGCCAGTGATATTCTTCTTTTCCAAACGCTGGTGCATTGAATAACAGGCACAAACATACTGACAGAAACACGTATGAAATTTTCTTGTTTTGAGCCTTCATTATGCTTCTGTTATTCTTGTCCCGTATTTGTTCTAACAATAGAGTCAAGGCATGGCCTGTCTTTGCTCAGCCTCGCTCCATGAAACGGTGCTCAAGGCTACCGTTCAGTGTGTGTAAGACATCAACATTTCCTTGAGATCACGCAATACCAACAACGCATCCGCACCCAAAACAGGATCACCGGGTCCGAATTCCCCAGTGGCTTTGCGTTTGACCTGCATCAGGTTTCGAGAAACCACGACACGTGCCGCATTGTAATAGTACATATCAGGACGTACATCGGGAAACGGGGACGTCTCACCGATAAACTGTGTCTCGATTTTGCGGTCCCGGCTGACTTTCACCAAGACATCCTGAATCATCAACGCAAATTCCGCCCGTGTAATTTTTTGATCTGGGTGAAAACTGGCCGTTGGATCATTTTCCAAACCTCTCACACCGAGTTTGAGTATTGTCTCAATCACACTTTGCATCGGATGTCCTTCAATGTCGGTAGAAGCAAGTTCTCCCTTTGAAAGTTTGGGCTTAAAATCCTGCTGTTTTTTAGGTTTTTTAAAGCCCTTCGCCTTTTTGGCATTGACATCTTGATATAAACGCTCCAAGCGCAATTCATCAATGAAAAGTGCTGCTACATCGGCTCTGCTGATTTTTGGAATCCAAGCAATGGTTTTTCCATTTCGACTTCCGGGTTGAGCGCGTTGGATTTTCTGCACAATTTCCAATTTCCGGTTGGCCTCTTCAGCATAGACCCCTTTTAATTCCAGCACCTTGTTGTAATGTGCAGCGGCCGCTGCATAATTGAAGCGTGCAGATTCCGCCCCTGCCATGAAAAAATATGGTGCTGAAGCCATTGGATCGAGATCTATGGCTTCTTCAAAATGTGATTCGACTTTTTCAAACCACTCGTCTTCGGGAAACTGCAATGCCCAATGTGCCTGCACGGCGTAACTGTGAACCCGGATTTTTTGTTTTTTTGACTGTGCCGAATCTGAGGCCTTCTCAATCAAGGCTTCCATGCTTTCCAATCCGGTCTTAATTTTGGACTCCTCACCACTTTCTTTTGCAGTGTGTGCCGTGGTGACTGCCTTTCCAGACAAAGCAGGAGAATAGTCTGAATTCAGACTCAATGCCCGCTCATAGGCCCTTTCTGCCGCAATAAAATCCTGACGTAAAAGCATGTCATCTCCACGCTGAGTATGAAATGCTGGTGTATCCATTTCACCCTGTTTTTTACGAGGAGCTTTCTTTGCTGCACATCCCACAATGAAGAACATGGTTAAAATGCTTAACGTTGTAATAATTCGTAGTTTCATTTTCATAATAACCTTTTATATAATAGTTTTGAGC
>DODH01000206.1:1457-2723 GCA_003545625.1 Nitrospina sp. | reverse complement strand
GTGTTATTGGCTAAAAAACTAATCCAAAACCACCATCACCCTTGCTTCCCGCAAAAATGATTGTTCCCGATTCATTTGCCTTAAACGGACTCCATCCGCATTCGAAATCACGAGGTCTGCATTGTTTTTTCCGGAACTGTGCAAAGCTTTGATTTCGAAAGGCCGGTCCTTTATCCTTTCATTGGAACGTGCTGCCTGAGGATCCTTGAGATAGCCCATCATGCCTTGTTCAAGAGAAAATTGACGATCCACATCGGCAAATCCGTAAATCACATCGCCGTCTTCATTGAGGACTTTGGGACTCAACGCAGGACTTATTTCGGTTCCCCTTGCGTCAATCAGTAGTCCTGTAAAAACTCCGGAAGCCGTACTTGCACTTCCAAGAGCTTGCGGAGTCTGGATTTCCTGAGGTGCGGAAAACGCTTTGATTCCTGGATCCTCAGCGAGAACTTTAACCACTTCACGCATTTGCATTTTCATGATAACATTCACCGAACCGTCTGACATATACCGCGGTGCGCCCACCATTTGCACGTGTCGTATTTTACCCTTGATTTTGGTACGGATACGGTCGCTTTCCAACATACCGTCCTGCACGGTGGTTTCCGAATCGAGAAGTGTTGTTTCAACGAGTCTCAAAAGATTGCGCATGGCAACTTGTTCCGCTGCGACTTGCGCCGAATAATTGCGTTGAGCAGCACTCTTGAATTTCGTGTTGGGAACGCCAAAACCTACTGCATAAAAAACACCGTTTGCCCAATCAATGCAACCGTCCCTAAAGTTCTTGGTGCACTGATTTTGTGCTTCTTGAGGCAAACAACCAACTCCAGCACAATCCTGTGCATGCAATGGTGTGAAACCCAGAACACTTACTACCAGACCAAATAAAATTATTTTTTTCATCATAGTCTCCTTTGTTTGATTATGTAGGTGAACAGGGTGAGTAAGATAAAAACAAAACCTGATCCTATTCGTCCATGTTCATGAAAAAACATATTGCTACTCAAGACACGCACTTCCAGAGTCTTGAGAACATTTCGTCCCTTTCGGGCCTGTTGCACCAGAGAGTTCCGCCCCCCGGAAATCGGTTCCTCCTATATCGGCGTTTTCGAGGTTAGCTCCTTTGAGATTGGCCCACATCAAGTTGGCACCACTCAAATTAGCTCCGCTTAAATCTGCTCCACTCAAATTTGCTTCTCCTAAATTTGCTCCATTCAAATCTGCACCTTTCAACTTCCAGCCCTGCAAATCCGCTTTTTCCAAGTT
>DODH01000206.1:0-1053 GCA_003545625.1 Nitrospina sp. | reverse complement strand
GTTCCTGCTCTGGTTCCGGTTCAGCCTCAACCTGTTCCTGCTTTTCAGGAAGATATTCCGGTTCAGGCTCAACCAGTGGTTCCTGCAAAACCTCATAGACCGCATATCCTATTACCAGTAGTATAATTAAGGTAAATATCTGTTTCATAGACTTTTAATTAAATACTTTGAGTTTTACTAAATCTGATGACTGCATCTGTTTTTTATGCTGATTAGTCAAAAAAGTTATACAAATTTCAAAATGTATAAAGTTTAGTATTTAATTTGAATGTTAATTCAGTGTTTTATATATGTCAATCTAAAAGCTTTTAAAATAAAATAAAAATCTTGTCTATGCATGATTTCATTTAGTTAATATGGGAAAGCAGGTTCATACTCAAACTTGTTTACTCCTCATGCATTTTCCTGGATGTACCTAAATTCAGGAATGTCATGGTTCCACACTGGAACGCCACAGGTAATATCTCCATCGGTCAAGCAACTGGCAGAATAATAATGAAATGATACCATTTTACAAAATAAGAGCTTGACATAGTTAAAGCATTGAATTAGTACTTAGATGATATAAAAGTCGAGAAAGCAATCAGACCTATCACCTTTTTGATAATGAAAAATCGAACAGTAATTGGGAATCAACATGATTAAATGGCTACAAAATTATTTTATCTCATGGGGCCAGACGGAGATTCAGGCAGACATTATTGCCAGGGCCCTGTTCTGCCTGGTTATGTTGCTTGCGGTCTGGATCGTGTACCTTGTTTTAAAGGGGCCGTTCCTCAGGTTACTGGAACGTTTCGTGGTTGAAACTACCACTAAAATCAAGTGGGACGATGTACTGATGCAGATGCATTTTTTTCATCGCATCATCCGTTTTCTGCCGGTGCTGCTACTCTACCTGGGCATCCCCCTGGTGTTTAGGGACACCCAGTTTGAGACGACCGCCAGATCCATCCTGGCGATGCTGCTCGTGATCCTCGGCATGTTCATCGTGGACAGCCTCATTAATACTGGAAAAACTATCTACGCTACTCGGGAAATCTCCAAAAAAATTCC
>DODH01000268.1:28267-28419 GCA_003545625.1 Nitrospina sp. | reverse complement strand
CAGAGTGAGACCAAAGACATTCAGAATTATGCCAGTAACAATATGCCGTCCTTTTTTATTGGCCTTGTTCAGCGGATCCCATGAGTAGACATAGATGTACATGATCACCGTTTCCAGAATAAACAGGGTGGGGTAGGCCACCATGAAAAGGA
>DODH01000268.1:27245-27875 GCA_003545625.1 Nitrospina sp. | reverse complement strand
CCTCCTGTCAGAGCCGTAAAACTGTAGCAAATTCCAATTACTTTGGTGATTTCATGGGCAAGACGCTCAAATTTGAAATCCGATTTGGCAAACATGATGCCATTGGAGAGCAGGCCGCCGACCGCTCCATTGACCAAAGCAAGGATAATTGCGGAAACTTCATAATGTTCAACCGGTGTCAGCGCCATGGATATCAGGGTTCCAAATATCGCTCCAACAAAGGCGGATGCTCGGATATTCATCAAGCGGTGGAAATAATTCAGGAAACTGACTATTAAAGCGCCGAATGCGCAAGCCCATAGCCCATACAAGACGCCATGATGGATCCCGATTATGATTTCACCGGTGATGCCTATAACAACGCCTATGAGAACACCCAAAAACACGTTTGACAGGATGATGGCTTTACGAACTCCTTGGGTCCGGCGGGCACCCATAACCTCCATGATGACCACAAACATGGGGCAACCGAGAATGAAAGAAGCGAAGAGAATATGCATCTGGGCAGCAAACCAGGTAATCTTACGATTGCTAAAACCCAGGAACGAGAACTCTTCAAATTCGTGATCTGCCGCAGGCCCGATATCTGTTAAGTAGGAGAGGTCTTCTTCATCTTCTTCACCTTCTTCA
>DODH01000268.1:16451-26868 GCA_003545625.1 Nitrospina sp. | reverse complement strand
TCTTCTTCAGCATATGCCAGGGTCTGAAAACTCAGGTTCGAAAAAATGGAATTAGAAGAAACAGAGAGGAAAGGGGTTAAATGGCCCAGCAGATAAACAAAAATCAGGCAGAGGAGAGTCTTAAAAAAGGCGCTTTTAAAAGGACTTTGAGATTGTTTCATCATCAATAAAATGAAAGGCGTGTTAAGAAGGTGATAAGTACACGTTTCCCAACTATGGAAAACCTCAATTCTCCAATACTTTTAACCTGTTTTGAGGCTAAAAGGGTTAAAGAATGTAGAGAAATAACATACGGGTTGGGCAAAGTCAAGGACTTTCAAAACCATTGCTAATAAAAGGTTTTTCTGTTTTTTCAGGCAGGAAATAAGGGTATTTTATAGAGGGTAGGGAAGCAGAAATGGAATGTCAATCCGGTGTGGAGCCATCCTCGTGCAAATCCAGCGGCATGATGAGAAGGGCAAAACCCATGGATATGCTGAATACAGAGAGCAAACCCACAAATATTTGCGGCCACTCTGACTGAATGGTTTTCACGGACCAGACAAAAAGGAACCCGCCCAGTACCATGAGGGCTAGGCCGCCGATTCTAATTTTCCAGTTACTCATTATTAGTTTCCACTAGAGCCAGAGCTTTTTTCTTGCGGTCTATGAGTACCAGGTTGCGAATGTAGATAATCGTTCCCAGGCTTTGTCCGACAATGAACACGGGGTCCTGCTTGTGGATGGCATAAGTCAAAAGTATCATCGCGCCACCAATGCTACAATACCAGAACGCAAGAGGAATGGTGCTCTCCTCCTTTTTTTCGGAAACAATCCACTGGATAATAAAACGGGCTCCAAAAAGGGCTTGCCCTACAAACCCAATGATCAGCCATTGGTTTACTGTCATTCAATCCTCCTTAATAATATCGTAGTTGATCTGTCGCTTTTTCATCCAGCGGATGGCCATTAAATCCTGGAAAGAAGAAAACAGGCGGTTGCGAATGTTATATTTTGATTCCCCATGAAGCCGGGGATGGTGACTAACTTTGACCTGGGTGACCCGGAACCCCTCCATCTTCATCAAGGTGGGGAAAAAACGGTGCATTCCTTTAAAGAGCTTAACATTGTCGAAGCACTCCCGCCGAAACGCTTTCAGGGAACAACCGGTATCGGCAATTTCCTCTTCACTCAATTTGTTCCGCACTGCATTGCCGATTTTTGAGGAGACCCTTTTGATCCACGGATCATTCCTCTTAAAGCGCCAGCCGCACACCACGTCATACTCGGGCATTTTTTCAAGAAGAAGAGGGATGTCGGCAGGGTTGTTTTGCAAATCGGCATCGAGGGTAACAAAAATCTTCCCTCTTGCCGCTTTGAACCCAGCTGCAAATGCCGCAGACTGCCCATGGTTGTGGCCGAACTGGATAAGCCGAATGCGCGGATTATGCTTTTGCATGGATTCGATCAAATGGGCGCTTCCATCGACACTGCCATCATCAATAAGAATAATTTCGTAACTCAGGTTCAGTTTAGATAGCTCTGTCTCCAGCTTGTCCTCAAGTGGAATCAGGTTATCCCGCTCATTATATAAGGGAATAACAATAGACAGTTCAAGATTTTGCAGATCAGGATTGTTCATGAATGTTCTGGAAAGAGTGTTGGTCTAATTGCTTGCGGGGTCTGCCTCATGCTGGTGTTTGTACCGGGTTCAGCGTCACGCTGGCGCTGGCGGCAAGTTGTCCGCAGGCACCGAGTATGTCCGTGGCCCGGTTTTGTCTAATAAAGGCAGAAAAATCCTGTTCGATCAAATAATTTTGAAAATTTAAAACTCTCTCGCGCGAGGGAGGCCTGTATTCAGATGAATCAAAAGCGTTAAAAGGAATCAGATTGATTTTGCAGGGAATATCTTTCAACCATCGTGCCAGTCTGCGGGCATCTTCATCCGAATCATTGATGTCTGCAAGCAGGACATATTCTATGGTGTGCCTCCTCTGTGGTTTTAAAGGATATTTTTTAAGGCAATCCATCAGCACCTCAATGGGATATTTTTTATTTATCGGCATCAACCTGTCACGCGTGGCATTGTCGGAAGCGTTCAGGGAAATAGCCAGGTTTATTGCCAGATTTTCCTCTTGAAAAGCTTTCATTTTGTCAACCAGTCCTGATGTCGAAACGGTTACTTTTCTTGTTGAAACTTTCATGGCTTGTGGGGAGATCATGAGCCGCAACGCATCCACAACCGGGCCATAATTATCCAGGGGTTCCCCCATGCCCATAAAAACGACATTGGTGATTTTATCTTTTTCTTCGAGTCCCTGGTTGATAGCGATGTGCTGACCAATAATTTCACCGGCGGTCAAATTTCGTTTCAGTCCCAGGCTTGCTGTTAAACAGAACGAACAATTCAAACGGCAACCCACTTGTGTGGAAAGACATAAAGTTTTTCTGGAATCCGATGGCATCCAGACACTTTCAACAACCGCGCCATCGTCCAATTCAAATAAATATTTAATTGACCCGTCCTTGGAGTGGGTTCGAGTTTGAATTTTTGGCAGGGCAAAATAAAAGTTTTCCGCCAACCGGGAGCGCAAAGATTTAGAAAGGTTGCTCATATCATTAAAGTCCCTGCAATGATAATGATAGACCCAGGTGAATACCTGATGCACTCGATAGGGCTGCTCTTTCCATTCAGAAAATAGTTTTTTGAGTTGGAGTTCGGTGGTCCCAAAGAAGTTTTGTGCTGGGGTCGACATGTCAGGGGTTTTCATCATCATGCAAACAGGAAAAGCTTCAAAAATTCAAGTAATTTTAGATTGTAGGGGAAATATTTGCCGGGCCAAAGCCCATGACCAATCTCAATAAGTACAATATAACTCATTGAAAAATAATAAACTATAAAATTTGGCGGTTGAGGCAGGTTTTTCCCGGTTGCAACGGTCCTTAAAAGGCGATACTTTTATATCTGCTTGATAATAAACGAGTCATCAATATTTCAGGGATTGGCACAAAACCTGAATACAGGGAATCGTATGCAAACTGCCGAATGTTTTAGAATCCTCAACGTGTCCCCCGGAGAAGATTGGCGGACGGTGCGTAAATCCTATCATTCCCTGGCCAAACAATTTCATCCGGATATCAACCAAGGGTCCAGTGACACCCGGCTGAAAGAAATCAATCAGGCTTTTGAATATCTGGAAACCCATTATAAAGCCTCGGCTGATATTCTTCCAGACCAACGTGAGGCTTTGATCCCTAATAAATGGGGAAACTTGTTTAAAGGTCTGAAGAATAATCCGGCCATTCAAAGGGCATACCTCTCAGGCTTGAACTTTATGGTTGAACTGGATACCCGGATTTTCCAACTGGATATTCAAAAAGATATAAAAATATCAGGGTCCATCCTGCAAAAAGGTGCCAGCCTGCATTTAAAATCGGGTAAAGATCGTTTCGAAATCAAAGTTCCTTCCGGGGACTGGAATCAGATGTCTCTAAGAATACCGGGAAAAGGGGAAGAAAGTTTATTTTCCAAAAGGCGTGGAGACCTTGTGTTGAATCTCAGTGTGCCTGTGCAGAAAATCGCAAAACCCGAGAATGCCCGTTTTTCTTATACAATGAAAATCTTGCGTGACCACATTGCCAGTGGAAAGGTAATGACTTTGAATTCTTCAGAGGGTCCCATCAAGTTTATTCTTCCTGGAAATACCCGCGATGGTCAGAGTTTTACCCTCCGTTCCAATGGGGAGCAAACAGAAACTCTTCACATTCTCACTGTTCGTTTTGGGTGAGTATTTTATCAGGCAAAAGTTTTTAGCATATGCACCATGACCCCGGCGCTCAAAAGGCATATTCCCAGTGTGCATACCGACAGGCTTAATAAGGGGGCGGGAGGGGTTTTATTTTTCATTAACCAAAGGCCTCCCAAACCCAGACCTGATAGAGCTAAGCCTAAGCAAACCCAGGTGGCCTGGGCTATGGTGGGGGTGAATACCACATTAGCCTCCATATTTCCCAGCAGGGAGACGGCCCAACCCAAAGGCGGCAAACACAAGATATAGGCCCAAAGTGCAGGATTGTTTTCCTTGCATCGATAACGCGAAAAAAAACGCAGCCCCAGAAAGCACATTCCCGCCATCATCATCCAGCCGGTCAGTTCAATTAAATCCTTTTCCTGTTTTTGAACGCGGATATGCCTCAACGCTCCCAGGACATATTTTGAAACTTCTTCTCCTTCCATCTCATAAAATCCGCCTTGATTGCTGTCATAGGAGAATACTCGTGCAGTCGTCGATTCCGCAGGCAGGGAAATCGCCCTGTATGTATCTTTTCCTGCAGACTCTATTTCAAGATAGACAATGCCGGAATGATATTTGAGATTGTATTTTTCAATTTCTCCAAAGCGGGTGGCGTATCTCTTGTTTTCCTGATAAAACTTTTCCTGTATTTTCATCAGGTCAAGCAGGGCCTGTCTGGCCTGCACATCGGCATCGACCTCGAAAATCTGACCGCAAGAATTAAGGAAAACGAGAAAAAAAGAATAGGTGAAAAATCGGATAAGTGGTTTCATTACTTTTAAGTGGTAAATAATGGATATAACGGCTGTCGGTATAATGGAGAAGGCCAATGTATAACAAATATGCAATACCTCGTCAAGCTACCTCTAGTGGGGTAGGCAAGGAGCAAGGGTTTGTCGTCAAGCCGGGAAGAACCGTTGCAAACAGTAAAAAGCTATTGCAAGTTGCCTGCGTAGGTACTCCGTGTTGAGCAAATTTAAGTTTGTCACGGGAAATCCTAACAAGGTGCGGGAAGCGGAAGAAATCCTTGGTCTTACTCTGGAACCGGTTCAGGTTGACGGACTATTCGAAATCCAGTCCCCGGATCTGGATGAGGTGGTTCGGCATAAAGCCCAGCAAGCCTATTCGGCTTTGCAATGCCCGGTGATGGTGGAAGACTCCGGATTGGTGTTCCATGCCTGGAACGGTTTGCCCGGCGCATTGGTCAAATGGTTTGAAGAAACGGTGGGTTGTCAGGGCATGTTAAAGATGGTTAAAGATTTTAATGACCGGTCAGCAACAGCGATATGCTGTTTCGCTGTTTATGACGGGGAAACTATGCAGATTGCCCGTGGCGAAGTGAAAGGAACAATTGCGGACAGTATCCGAGGAAAAAATGGTTTTGGCTGGGATGTGATTTTCATTCCGGAAGGTCATGACCGAACTTATGCCGAAATGACTGCGCAGGAAAAAAATGCCATTTCTCATAGAAAAAGGGCGCTAGATGAACTAAAGCATTTCTACGTCTAGCCGGGATAACTTCTTGCTTGCCAGTAGGGCTATTGCCTAGTTGGCCCTACGCCTAGTAGTGAATATAGGTTTTTGAAGGCTTGCAGGTAGCCGGGGAGTTTCTGGTATATGGTTTCCGCTTCTTGTTCAGTGGGTTTTTGGTTGATGCGTTTATGATCTGCGATCATTTCTGCCCATTGGGGTTGGTCTTCAATCCAGCCATTTTGTATTGCCAATGTAATACATTGCTCATCACTGGTTTCCTGTTCTGCAAAACCGCGAATGCTCTTTATAGCCATGGTATAAGTATGTCCAAACCGTTGCAGGGCGGCACTCCTGAAATAATCGGTGTTTCCTTGTTTTAGGACTTCATCCAACCTTTGCAGGTTCCAGTCCAGATGAGTCAATAAAACTTTTTTCTGTGGTGGTGGAGCTTGAGACATGTTAATTTTTTCACTGGTCTGTGAGCAGTTAGCTGGTATTTTATCTTAATTTATGAACCCAAGTAGAGTTTTATAGCATTATGAGTAGCGATAACGCTGAAAATATTTTTGTCGATAACGGGGATGGCACGGTCACCTGCGAGGTGCAGGGTTTGATGTGGTGCAAGAACGATAGCATGAATGATTTGAAGAAATGGGTCAACTATCAGGAGAGCGGCGATTATGTGCGTGAATTGAGAGAAAAAAAATACGCAGGATATGATGATTGGCGGCTACCTGCCAAAGATGAAATGTCGACTTTGTTTGACAAAAAATTTGAAAATGCAGACCAGTTTGGCAAGACTATTTACATCAGTGATCAATTCGCCTCCGGCGGAGGGTTTTCCATGATCGCGCAACAGGTGACTGGCCGAATGCGCACATGGGTGTTAAATATCCGTGATGGAGAGTACAGCCATCCTGACGGGCTCTGGACCTTAACCGAAGCGGCCAGGGCTGTCCGGTCCCTTTAAAAAAATATACCGTTTTTTTTAACGGTTGGAGAAAAAATATGAGTGAGGAGATCTATCATCCTTCGGAGTCTGTTTCCGCGAAGGCATTGATCCAAAACATGGAACAATACCGGGAGATGTATGAGCGTTCCATTCGTGACCCGGAAAAGTTTTGGGCGGATGAGGCAGAAAATTTCACCTGGTTTAAGAAATGGGATCAGGTGCGTGGCTACAATTACAACATCAAAAACGGCAGCATACACATTGAATGGTTCAAAGGGGCAGAAACCAATATTACGGTCAATTGCCTGGATCGCCATTTGGAAAAACGGGGAAACCAGACCGCGATTTTATGGGAAGGGAACGAACCCGGTGAGAACCGGAAATTAACCTACCGGCAACTGCATGAGGAGGTTTGCAAATTTTCCAATGTTCTAAAACGTCACGGGGTAAAAAAGGGTGATCGAATCTCTATTTATATGCCCATGGTGGTGGAGTTGGCCATTGCCATGCTGGCTTGCGCGAGGGTAGGGGCGATTCACTCTATCGTTTTTGGTGGTTTTTCGCCAATAGCCCTGGCAGATCGAATTGTAGATTCCAACTGCACTGTTCTCATCACCACAGATGCAGGATTCCGTGGTGCGAAAACGGTTCCTTTAAAACCCAATGCCGATGAAGCTATGCAGTTGGCCGAAAAGGCAGGCGTAGTCGTTAAAACCTGCATTGTGTCCCAGAGAGTGGGGGAAAAGGTTTCCGTGCAAATGCAATCGGGTCGGGATACCTGGTGGCATGAAGAAACGCAAAATGCCGATCCTGTTTGTGAGGCTGAAGTCATGTCTTCGGAGGACCCCCTGTTTATTCTCTATACTTCCGGCTCAACAGGAAAACCCAAGGGGGTCCAGCATAGTGTGGGGGGATACATGGTCTACACCGCTCTAACCCACAAATATATTTTTGATTATCAGGATGGTGATATCTGGTGGTGCACGGCGGATATTGGCTGGGTCACGGGTCACTCATATATTATTTATGGGCCGTTGGCCAATGGGGCGACAACGGTTATGTTCGAAGGCATTCCCACTTATCCGGATGCGGGAAGGTTCTGGGATGTGGTGGACCGGCTTAAAGTCACCCAATTTTATACTGCCCCGACGGCGATTCGTGCACTCATGTCTCATGGGGATGAAGCACCTGCGAAATATGACTTGTCGAGTTTAAGAGTATTGGGAACGGTTGGCGAGCCGATTAATCCGGAAGCATGGCGTTGGTATTACAAAAACATAGGGAAGGGGAATTGTCCCATCGTCGACACTTGGTGGCAGACGGAAACCGGGGGTATTTTGATAACACCTCTGCCTGGTTGTACTCCAGCTAAACCGGGTTCGGCAACCCTGCCTTTTTTTGGTGTAAAACCCGTAGTGATTGAGGCGGAAACCGGTAAGACACTTGAAGGCAACGGGGTAACAGGGGTGCTGGCGATTTCTGAACCCTGGCCGGGTCAAATGAGAACGATTTATGGCGATCACGAACGTTTTGAGGAAACTTATTTCAAACTTTATCCCGGTTATTATTTCACCGGCGATGGTTGCCGTCGCGACGAAGATGGCTATTATTGGATTACCGGAAGGGTTGATGATGTTATCAACGTAGCCGGTCATAGAATCGGAACCGCTGAAGTGGAATCAGCTCTTGTTCTTAATGAAAGTGTGGCGGAAGCCGCAGTGGTAGGATTTCCCCATGAGATAAAAGGGCAGGGCATCTATGCCTACGTTTCTCTTATGGATGGGGTGCAACCGGATGATGCGTTAAAGAAAACTCTGGTACAGTTTGTACGAAAAGAAATTGGGCCGATTGCCGCACCGGATATTATACACTGGGCTCCCGAGCTACCCAAAACCCGTTCAGGGAAAATCATGCGGCGTATTTTGAGAAAAATCGCCGCCAATGAAGCCGATCAATTAGGAGATATCTCGACTTTGGCAGACCCATCCGTTGTGGATAACCTTAAGTCTTCTTATTTGGAAATGTTCTCTAAGGAAAGATAGGACGAAAAGCAGGCAACCGGGATCATGGAGTCGAATCAAGATTCAACTCCATGATTTCTCACTCCTACAGTGAAAAGAGAAGGGTCTCCTCCTCCCCCCGAACTTTGAGCGTCTCTAATATTTTTGCAACCAGTGGGATAGCGCTACATTTTAAGCGAATCTTAGCAGGTGTCAATCGAAAGTTTTGATTTTGTGCAAATAAAACATTAATTGGCTAGTTTGGACTTGTTTGGAAGGAAAAAAATGGGGAAGCGGTTTTGGTTTTCAGGCGTTTTTCGGTGATAGTCTGTTTTGCTTCCTTCAAGCCTTTTTGCGCTGAATTGTTAAGAGGTTCCAGTTGAATTGCTGTGTTGAATGCCGATCTGGCCTCCAGGGATCGGCCTTGCTTAAGATAAGCCCATCCCAATCCATCAAAGGCATCGGGTTGACTGGGGTTCCTGCGGATTTCTTCGTTAAACAGGTTGATTGCCATCAGGATATCATCCTTGATAAAGTGGATCCTTCCAAGTTTGGTTCGCGCTGTGGTCTGCATCTGGAAGGGGGCAATGGCGTTGGAACCGGTTACCCTTTCAAATACAGGGTTGGGGTCTGGGTTTAAAGCCAAACATTGCTCTAACATGGTGATAGCCGAATCATACTTTTCTTGCCAAAAATAGACATAACCCATTCCCTTACGGGCTTCGGATTTGTTAGGCTGGATTTTAATAGAAATCCTGAACATTTGCATGGCCTTGTCATACAATTGCTTTTGATAGTATGTCCAGCCTAGGAAATTGTATGCCTGCCAGCCAAAACGTTCCTTTTTTAGCAATTCCATAAACTCCGGTGTCAGGGCAAAGTCAGGGTCCAGAGATATTGCTTTGAGAAAGTATTCCACTGCTAGATCAGGATTTCTCGAATTGTAATGAATCCAACCGAGAGCCATATAAGGCGAGGCACGGAGAGGATGGTCTTTTAAAATCTTTTCAAAATACTGTTGGGAACTGTCTTTAGACTCACTTCTCAGAATACTCCAGTCCAGTTTGTATGCCAGATCCTTGTTTTCGGGGTCATACTGCAAGGCTATTTCCAGATAGGGAACGGCGTCCCGGTAATTTTTTAGGGCATACAGGGATAGGCCGAGTCCTTTAGCAGAGGACGCTTCATAATCTTCATGTTCAATGGATTTTGAAAACTTGTTAATGGCATACGCATACTGTTTTTTCTGAAACTGGCTCCAGCCAAGTCCGTTATAAGCATGGGCCATGGAAAAGTTAGAGGAACCCCAATCACCTTTTCCTATGAAATCACGCAGAGCCAAGGTTACGGTCTGATCGCCACCTTCTTCGACATAATCGTGATAAATCAGGGTTGCTGTTTTATAGTCACCCTTTTTCAAAGCCTGGTCGGCTTTATATAACTGTTTGTCCAGAGCCATTTGTACCTGCTCAAGGCCGAGTTGGGCGGCACTGTCGTGGGGAGAAATTTCTTGCGCCCTGATAAAATGATCCCGAGCTTTGTCATACTCGTTACGGGCAAGAAAAACCTTTCCATATTGATTGTAAAGATGGGCCCAATCATTGTATCGATCCAATAACTCATCCAGTTTCGCCGTTGCGAGCTGGTATTTTCCTAAATCCATATAATATTGGACATAAACGGCCTGGCGCTTTTTGATTTCCTGGATTTCCTGCAGGCCCTTGAATGCTCCTAAGAAATGTGGGTAGATATTCAGGATTTCCCTGAATATTTTTTCTGATTTATTGATTTGTTTTGCATGCAAAAGGCTCCAGGCCAGTCCGTTCACCGCATCCAGGTTTGGCGATTTTGTTTTAGTAAGGTCGTCAAAAAAGTTAGCCGCTTTGGTATATTTACCCTGATGAAAGCTTTTCCATGCAGAATCTAAGGACTCTGTATCTTCCAAGGGCATTCCCAGGAGGAGGCTACGATATCGGGGAAACTCAACCGGTAATGTAAATATCGAACTCGATTCGGGGTTTGAAGGAACAATTTCCCAGTGCCGGGTGGCCTGGTTCCAGGTTGTCCACATTTCCAGCAACTCTTCTACCTTGGCAGGACGAAGAATTTTTTCCAGCTCTTTTTTCGCAAGTTGGCTCCGCTTTTGCACCAGATGTATGAAAGCCTTTCCTTTGTGAGCTTCATAGGAATGCGGAGCAAATCTTTCGGCATGTTCAAAA
>DODH01000268.1:11227-16056 GCA_003545625.1 Nitrospina sp. | reverse complement strand
GTTGGGTCTTTTTTGTATAAGGTATGAGCCTGTTCGAAAGCCGCTAGCGCCTTATCAAAACGTTTTTGAAAAAAATAGGTCCAAGGCAGAAGTTGAATGGCCTCTCGGTTATCCGGGTCATTGACCAGCGTCTTTTTAATATAAAACTCCGATACAGCATATTCTCTTCGGTTGAACTGATGCCGGGCGAATTGCAGGTCGATATACTCGTCCCGTTCGAGTGTCGGAAGAGAGGTTTCCTTGGCTATGGAAACAAGGTCCCCCATCGCATTTCGCGTTTTCTGATAGGTTGTTTCCAGAGTACTGCAACTTGCCCCAAATATAACGAAAAGGGTATAAACGCAGAATGGTCTTATAATTCGCAAAGTCCAGCTCCTTCAGACAAGAAGAGATCGTTTTCTCTATTTATCGGCATTTGGACGAAAAATTTAAGACTTTTTTTAGATTGAATGGGGTTTAAGTACCCCTTTTAACTCATTTCAGGGCTATTTCAAGAAAAATTCGGGGGGAATTAGTTGAGGTCTAGATTTTTTTTGTAAAACGCTATTAAAATGGTATTATGCAAACTTTTTACAACTCCTTCTAAAACAATGTGTTTTTTTAAATTTTTCATTATTATCAGTATTATTTCCCTGGTTTCTGCTTGCTCCGAAAAAGCCGAAGACCAGGCCCATCAGGAAATCCATCCCAGCTTTTCCGAATTGCCAGAGGTAACGGAAGACTCATCCCCTATCCCTATTGAGCGGGTGGTACCGGTTCTACTTTCTCCTGAAGATCAGGTAAAAGCCAGCAAAGCCCCCGAAGGGATGGTTTTCATAAAAGGTGGGTGCTTTATCATGGGAAATGACTATGCCCAGGAAGACGAGAAACCGGAGCATGAAGTTTGTGTAGATGATTTCTATCTGGATAAATATGAAGTGACCCAGGCGCGTTGGGAAAAGCTGATGGGATTTATGCCCTCCAAATTCAGTGGAGCTGACCTGCCTGTTGAGCAAGTCAACTTTCTGGATGTGCAGAAATTTATCCAAAAATCGACAGATGCCTGTCGCTTACCTTCCGAAGCGGAATGGGAATATGCGGCGCGGGGAGGTGCGAAGACCCGCTATTTCTGGGGGAATATGGTGCACGGCAATTATACGTGGTTTGAAGATAATTCGGAGAAAACGACACATCCCGTTGGCAGTACGGCTCCTAACCAGTATGGAGTTTATGACATGATGGGGAATGTCTGGGAGTGGGTCAACGACTGGTATGAACCTTATTATAAAATTCGCTCGAAAAACAATCCCCAGGGGCCAGAGACAGGAGATTCAAAAGTTGTGCGGGGTGGTTCCTTTAACTCCTCTGCCGGTGCCTTGCGTATCACCAACCGGGTCTGGTTACATCCCAAAAACAAAGTTTTCCCTAAAGTGACTACCTATGGCCAGATTATAAACGAAGTTTTTAACTATATTGGCTTTCGTTGTGCGCAGTCCCTTCCTAAGAGCTGATTGAAAAAATTATCTGGAATTACTGGTTTTTCTTGAGTCCCAACAGTACAAAAATTGGATTAGGCTTGTGAGGGCAATTCGAGTTGATTAAAAACCTGACACTAGCATTGGGTTCGGCCTGCTTGTTTTTGCTTGTGGTAGAAATTTTGCTCAGGTAGGCTTCATTTGTAGCAACACCACCCTTGATTCAGCCCGTCAACAAGACATCGCCAATCATCCACTTTAAACCCAAACACAAATATGTGTTTGCAACAGAATGGAACGGGGAAATTATTGTTGGACATACTACTAATGGTTATGGGTTTAACACTGCTATCGAGTTTGATAGGGGGAAAGTTGCAAATTGCGTAATTGGCGACTCTTACGTCGAAGCCATGCATGTGAATGCAGAGGACCCATTTCATGGAATCTTGTCCGGCCTTGGTTTTACTGTTTATCCGATTGGTATCAGTGGGTCATCTTTGAGTCAGTATGTGGCATTTGCAAAATGGGCTATTTCTAATTTCAAATGTAAACGCCTTTTGTTTGTGATTGTTATTAACGATTTTGATGAGAGTCTGATTTCTTATAAAAAGAATCCTGGATACCATTATTTAGATGATAATAATAATGGAGAACTCAAACTTATCCCGTATCAGGTGTCAGGGTTTAAATCGTTTTTAAGAAAGTTTGCGCTTGTTAACTATCTTTACGATAATTTGAAGATTACTGGGCGAGTTAATCGTTTTATTAATCCGAAAAGATTCGATTCCAGAAATGCTGATGGGCAAGGAGATAAATTAATGCTTTCAAAATCAGCAATTGATTATTTTTTTCATGAACTAAAAACGGTCAATTTGAGTTCCAATCAAATGGCAATGGTTTTGGATGGCGACAGGCATTCAATATACGATGGATAAGAGAATAGAAAAGGTTATGACAAGTCTGCATACAATTATTTTGTTGCCAGAAGTAAAGAAAATGGCTTTTCTATAATAGATATGCAACCCGTTTTTAAAAATACTTATTCTAAAAAACAGAAAAAGTTTAACTATTCGTTCGACTACCCTTGGAATGAATATGGCCACTCCGTTGTTGCCGAGGAAATTGTACGTTCTAACCTTCTATTTAGAGCTGTTGATTAAAGACGATGACTCTCACTATTTATCTGCTCCCGTTACTGGTCTAAGTGCTTGCCGGTGAGCCACCGGAGGCTGATAGCAAGGGCTTGCTAAGCTGAGATAAATTTTTGCTAGCTCCCCTCTAGCGAGGGAGGCAGATGGCAATGGCCCGTTAAGCCACCAATACTCTTTGCTAGTCAGCAAAACTGCTAATTTATGCAACCCCCCTTTATCCCCTTGTCAGGGGGAATTGGTAAAGTAATGCGCTTGAGTATCCAGTCCGCTTTGCGAGCAATGCAGTGCTGGCCCCACGCCTAGTGGGTTAGCGGCATTCGCTACACAGGCCGAACATATCGAGTTTGTGGGAGGTAATGGTGAAATCGTTTCGGCTGGCAACTTCTTCCTGAAACTTTTCGATGAGGGGATGGTTGAACTCGATGATTTTTCCGCACTCGGTGCAGATCATGTGGTCGTGATGACTATGCATGTATTTATGTTCATAGCGTTTTTGTCCGTCGCCAAAATCCAACTCCGAGGCCAAGCCGCTTTGTGTTAGCAACGCCAGAGTGCGATACACCGTTGCCAGCCCCACTTTTGGATCGGTGATGGTGACCTGATTATAAAGTTCCTCAGCGCTGACATGCTTTTCGCATTCTATAAAAGCATTGAGAACAGCACGTCTTTGCTTGGTGATCTTCAGCTTGTTTTGAACAATATAATCTTCAAGAACTTCTAATTCTTTACTAGCCATAATTTTTTTAAGTAGCGCTTATGTCGGGTTAACTTAGCACGGTCATTAAGAGGGGTCAATCATTCAGGCTTTCCCGACCTATGAAGTTAGGATGCTAAATTATTGAAAAAGTTTTGCCAGACGAAAACTATTACGAATCGGCGGAGAGTTTGGCGATTTCTGTTGCCAGTTCCTCGACAGGACATTCTATTTGCTCACCCGTTTCCATATGTTTCAATACAAATTTGCCGGAACGGATTTCGTTTTCTCCAAGAATAAGAGAAAATCGGGACTGCGATTTATTGGCCTTACGCATTTGGCTTTTCATGCTCCCCATTTCATAATCTCTTTCTACCCAGAATCCTTTTAATCGCAGTTCGTGTGCAATCTGAAAGCCGGTGGTTTTCGTTTCTTCTCCTAAGCAAACGATATAAATATCCGGGTTTTTCTGGAGATTTTTGCTGTCATCAAAAGGAACCAGAGAGACAAGTCGTTCCAGACCCAGGGCAAAACCGAAACAAGGCGTGGAGGGACCATCGAGTTCTTCAACCAGGGTGTCGTAACGCCCGCCTCCGCAGATGGCGTTTTGAGCACCTAAATTCTGCGAGGTGACCTCAAACGCGGTTCTATTGTAATAATCCAAACCTCGAACCAGACTGGGATTGACAGAATAGGGGGTTCCGGCCGAATCCAGAAGGGAGCGGACCTCCGAGAAATGTTCGGCACTGGCTGTATCCAGGTGGTCGATGAGCTTTGGCAGTCTTTCCGCAATCTCACCGCATTGTTTTGCTTTACAATCCAGGACCCTCAAGGGATTACGCTGATAGCGGTTTTTGCAGTTGTCGCAAAGCTGGTCCAGATGTTTTTCGATTTCTATTTTCAGAAGCTCCCGATATTGGGGCCGGCACTCCTGGCTACCCAGGCTATTGATCTCAAGTTTGATGTCGGTGAGTCCCAGGGCTTTGAAAAATTCCATGAGCATGGTCATCACCTCTACATCCACAACCGGACTGGCTGAGCCCATGGCCTCGACCCCGATTTGATTGAATTGTCTCAACCGACCCGCCTGTGGCCGCTCATAACGAAACATTGGGCCGATATAAAACATCTTGAGCACCGAAGGGGGATTGTACATCTTGTGCTGCACATAAGCGCGAACGACTGAAGCCGTCCCTTCTGGTCGCAGTGTGATGGAGTCGCCTCCGCGATCATCAAAAGTGTACATTTCCTTTTCTACAATATCCGTGGCTTCGCCGATGCTACGTGAAAACAATCGAGTGTCTTCAAAAATTGGAAAGCGGATTTCCCTGAAGCCGTATCGCGGAAAAATATTGTGTGCAACAGACTCGATGTGCTGCCATTTCCAAATCTCGTCGGGCAGGATATCTTTAACACCGCGTATGCTTTGAATTTTCATAGTAGATAAACCGGGCCACGCCCGGTGGGAAAAGGCTCCACGCCTTCGGCTGGCGCGTTAGCGTCCGTCTCATTGCCACCGGCGGCTCGCCG
>DODH01000268.1:0-10885 GCA_003545625.1 Nitrospina sp. | reverse complement strand
GCCACCGGCGGCTCGCCGGTTAGCCGCTTAACCATTTGAACCAACTGTCCTTTTTTACTGTAGCTGCGAGGCGTTCTTCTGCCATTTCCACATCTTTTTTGCTACCAATGAAAAGAGGCAAGCGATCGTGAATACCGGTTGGTGTAATATCTAGAATTCGTTGGATTCCTGTTGAAGCTTTTCCTCCGGCTTGTTCCACGATGAAAGCCAGGGGTGCGGCTTCAAAGGAAAATCTTAATTTTCCTTTAGGACTTTTCGTATCTTTTGGATACATGAAGAGTCCACCCTTCAATAAAGTCCTGTGAAAATCTGCCACCAGTGAACCTATGTAACGTAATTTATAGGGCCGCCCTGTGGAGGAATCGTCTTCCTTTAAATAAGCCACCAAGTCCTTTTGTGATTCATCCCAAATCACCCAGTTGCCTTCGTTGATGCTATAGGTAGAGCCCTGCTCAGGGATAACCAGATCGGGATGAGAGAGGAAAAACTCACCCAGTGTCGGGTCAAGCGTAAACCCGTGGACACCTTGACCGGATGTGTAGACAAAAATCGTGCTGGAACCATATACGATGTAACCTGCGGCAATTTGGGCCCCACCTTTTTGCAGGAGATCTTCGTCCGTGACGCTATCGCCCAAACTTTTCTTCCTGTAGATGGAAAATATCGTGCCGATGTTGACATTGACATCGATATTGGAAGAACCATCCAGAGGATCCATCATAAATAAATATTTTCCAGGATTGTCTTCAGAGGGAATGATGTAAGGCTCTTCTTTTTCTTCAGAAGTGATGGCACATACTGTGCCAGACTGACCTATAATTTTTGTAAAAGTGATGTCGGAAAACTCATCCAGTTTTTTAACTTCTTCTCCATGAACATTTATTTTTCCGGTAAGCCCAAAAATATCCTCCCCGATCCCTGCGCTATTGACCTGAAGAGAAATGATCTTTGCCGCCACCATGATTTCATTCATCAGGCTACTGAACTCACCGGTTGCTCCGGGATTAGCTTTTTCCTGCTGTCTGATGTGTTGAACGAGGGTTGTACGTTCCATAGGAATCCAATTACCGGATAAATATTATCCCGGTTTATAATTTGTGATGGGTTTGTTTATCGAAAAAGTTTTGGGGCTTGAAAAACGAATTAACATTTTTCAAGAATAATCCTCGACATTTGAAAGGTGGCTGATTCTACTTCATTTCAAAAATCCGGGCAATGAAAATGGAACAATCAGGACACTGGGACGGGAATGGCATTGCGTGCTCTTCCAAATCTTTTTCTATCATTTTCGTTCAAGATCTTTTTTCTCAACCGCAGGCTCTTCGGAGTGATCTCTGCCAATTCGTCTTCATTCAGAAAACCAAGAATCTGCTCCAGACTCATTTTTAATGGAGGAGTGAGAATGATATTCACGTCAGAGCCGGAGGCGCGCATATTGCTCAACTTTTTTTCCTTGCAGATATTGACTACCAGATCGTTATCTTTATTGTTTACTCCGACAAGCATGCCGGTATAAATTTCCTCGGCAGGTCCGAGAAACATGGTGCCCCTTTCCTGTAAATTAAACAGGGAGAAACCGGTTGTTTTCCCATTTTCCATGGCGATTAAAACGCCATTGGTCCGTTGAGCGATTTCACCGCAGTGCGGGATGAAGTTGTGAAAATTACGATTGATGATTCCCGTGCCTTTGGTTAGCGTGAGAAATTCTGAACGAAACCCAAAAAGTCCACGTGTGGGAATAACGAATTCAAGCCGCACAAGGGCTTCCCCTTGAATCATGTTTTTTAGGCTGGCTTTTCGTTGTCCTATGGCTTCCATAATGGGCCCCACATAAGTGTCTTCAATATCCAGCATCACAAACTCTTCCGGTTCGTGGGGAACTCCATCAATGTTTTTGATTAAAACTTCCGGTCTGGAAACGGAAAACTCGTAGCCCTCACGTCGCATGGTTTCTATCAGAATAGTTAAATGCAACTCACCTCGCCCGGAAACCTTGAAGGTGTCCTGCGTGTCGGTTTCCTCCACCCTGAGAGAAACATTGGAACGGATTTCCCTAAATAGACGATCACGTAATTGCCGGGAAGTGACAAATTCGCCTTCCCGTCCGGCGAAAGGCGAGGTGTTGGTACAAAAATGAATAGCCAGAGTGGGTTCGTCAATTTCAATGACCGGAAGCGGTTCCGGGCAACTTGAGTCCGCAATGGTTTCGCCGATTTCTACTTCTTTCATTCCGGCGATTCCAATAATGTCCCCGGTGACCGCGATTGGCGATTCCACTTTTTTCAGTCCTTCATAGCAATATAGTTTTGATGGGGTAAAAACCTGCATATCTCCCTGCCGATCAATCTGGGTATAGGGGGTTTTTATCTTGATCTGTCCCCGTGTGATTTTCCCAATCGCGATCCTTCCGACGTAATCGTCATAATCCATGGAGGAAACCAGCATTTGAAAGGGACCATCGGGGTCGCCCTGATGGGAAGGAACTTTTTCGATAATCAGATCAAGAAGAGGGGTGATATCCTGATCGGGAGCTTCGGGTGTGAGTCTTGAGATTCCCTGCTTGGCCGAAGTGTAAATAATGGAGAAGTCTAATTGTTCGTCATTAGCGCCAAGTTCGACGAACAAATCAAAAACTTCATTGACCACCTCATCGATCCGGGCTGCGGGGCGATCGATTTTGTTGATAACGACAATAGGTTTTAGTCCCAGTTCGAGAGCTTTTTTCAAAACAAACCGGGTCTGCGGCATTGGACCCTCTACGGCATCGGCAAGAAGCAGGACCCCATTAACCATTTTTAAAATTCGTTCTACTTCCCCGCCAAAATCCGCATGGCCGGGGGTATCTACGATATTGATTTTGTAACCCTTGTATTTTATTGCTGCGTTTTTGGAAAAAATGGTGATTCCCCGTTCTTTTTCCAATTCGTTGCTGTCCATGATGCAGGTTCCCGAGAGCTCGTTGTCCCGGAACATCCCGCTTTGTCTAAGAAGGCAATCGACCAACGTAGTTTTTCCATGATCAACATGGGCAATGATTCCAATATTTCTAATTGATTCCTGTTTCACAATAAATGCCTGTTATATAAAAAGGTTAAGTTTGAATGTGATGAATGCTAAATAAGTGGGAATTTCAACAACGATCTACTACGGGAGAGGTCAAGCAATCCGAAGCTTATGGAAGGGGATAAACCAATAGGGGGTTAATTTCATTGTTCTAGTGTTTCTATCCATGATAAATAATGCGTTAGCTTAACAGATTGCAGGAAAAAAACCAAAATAATAATTGTAACTTATTGATATTTATAGCATAATTTTTCTATGCATGCATTAATTCAGGAGTTTTCCGAATATTTACGCATTGAAAAAAGGCATTCGCCTCACACGGTAGCGGGTTATTGCCGGGATCTCGGGCGTTTGGCCAATGCTTTCCCGGATATTGAAGTGTCCTCTCTGACAACTGCGCAAATTCGTGGTTTTCTGCTTTTATTGCGTGATGAGGGATTGTCAACTTCTTCCATTGCCCGGAGTTTGTCGTCGATCAAATCTTTTTTCCGTTATTTGTGCGAGGACAAGCAACTCAAAGAAAATCCCGCAGAGATTTTAGAGACTCCGCGCAGGTGGAGAAAGCTTCCCGATATTCTGTCCCTGACCGATGTTGACAAACTTTTGCGTTGTCCTGATCTGGACACTCCCATTGGCTTGCGAAATCAGGCCATGCTGGAGGTTTTATACGCAACGGGAATGCGTGTCTCAGAACTGATATCAGTAAAAGGGCATAATCTGGATTTGGTTACGGGTAGCCTGAGAACCATGGGGAAGGGGGCCAAAGAACGCATTGTTCCAATAGGGATGGTTGCGAGAAGGGTGCTGGAAGACTATTTATTGAATTCCCGGCCTGTCCTGGCGAAGGGGCAAAAGGTGGAAGAATTGTTCCTGACCCGGCGGGGAAAAGCTATGACCCGGCAAGGATTCTGGAAGTTATTAAAAGGGTATGTGCGTCAGAGCAATATTAAAGCCACGGTGTCCCCGCATACCTTGAGACACGCCTTCGCGACGCATTTATTGGAAAGGGGAGCCGATTTAAGGTCGGTCCAGCAGATGCTGGGTCATGCCGATATCTCCACCACGCAAATCTATACCCATATCCTTGCGAAAAGAATGTTGGAAGTCCACGACCAGTTCCACCCGCGCCACTAGCCGCCACTCGGCGTGGGGCCAACTAAAAACCATCCCCGAGCGCCGGTGAGCCACCGGTGGAAGATAGCAAGGGCTCGTTGGCCGAGACAACTCTTTGCTAGCCAGATAAAGCGATGGCACATTGATCCCACGCCTTGGCGGTCGCGTCAGCGTCACCGCTGCATTGCCACCGGCGGCTCGCCGGGGAATTATTTTCTTGACTGATTTTGCTATAAAAGATAACATTCCCCCTCAACATCCCTCCTTCTGAATTGAGCTTCCGGATTTACAAAGGGTTTGATTTCAAAGGTTTTTTCAAGCCATGATTTTTGAAATTGATAAAATCGATGAAGAGGGTCAGAGTTTTGAAGTGCTCGAATCCAAACAGCACTTTCATATCGACTCGCCCGATTGCGTCTTAACGGAAGATATTAAAATTCAGGGGAGGCTGGAAAAAACCGGTCAGGAAATCCTATGCCAGGGTTTGTTGGAAACGGGTCTCTCGGTAACATGTACCCGATGCTTGATTGGTTTCAGTTTTCCGGTAAAAAATAGGCTCAGGGTTCATTTCACAGCCAAGGTTGAAAATGGCAGGACGGGAAAAGAAATTGAACTGACTGAACTGGATTTTGAACAGGAATTTTATGAAGAGGGCCGGATTGATCTGTCTTGCCCTGTTCGTGATTTGATATTATTGAGTGTGCCACAAGTCAGGTTGTGTAAGGAAGATTGCGCCGGTTTGTGTGCGCAGTGCGGAACAAACCTGAATGAGAAACATTGCGATTGCAATAAAGAAGAGCCTTGCGATCCGCGCTTGGCAGTTTTACAAAAATTAAAAGATAAGTTGAAATAGGGAGATATTATGGCTGTACCAAAGAAGAAAACATCCAAATCCAGGCAGGGAATGCGCCGGTCGCACTTGGCCCTTAGTTCCCCTGCCTATACAGAGTGCACCCAGTGCCATGAGATGACCCGTCCGCATCATATTTGTGCGCATTGCGGTTATTATAAGGGCAAAGAAGTGATGGAAGTCGAAGCGGTTTAAGGGCCGGCGAGCCGCCGGGGGCAACGAGCAAGAACTTGATTGAGCCGAGAATACGGTTGCTAGCAGTCAAAGGTATTGCTTCATTGGCCCCACGCCTAGTGGTTGCAGTAGAGAAAATTATCGAATAACTAGAGATCCCTTTAATACCCCGGTTGTCTCACTTTTTGCTTACGCATTTCCCGCTAGAAAATTCCTAATGCCCTCTCGAAAGGAGCCAGGTTCATAGATGAAAATCGTGGTTGACGCCATGGGGGGCGATCATGCTCCGGAAGCCACTGTTGAAGGTGCGGTTCTGGCGGCGAGGGAATATGAAACGGAAATCATTCTTACCGGATTATCCGACTTGATCCATCCGATACTGGATCGATTCGACCCCGATCATAATCTTCCTATTGAGGTCGTTCACGCCGATGAGGTGGTGGAAATGCACGACCTTCCTGGAAAAGTCCTGCGCTCCAAACGCAAATCCTCCATGAAAATCGGTTTGGATAAGTTAAAAGATGGGACAGCATTGGCTTTTGTGAGTGCCGGAAATACGGGTGCGGTTCTTGCCTATTCGACGGTTATTTTAAGACCTTTGAAAGGTGTGGATAGACCGGCGATTGCCATTCAACTGCCTACTTTAAAAGGTAACGCCATTCTTTTGGATGCCGGGGCGAATGTGGACTGTAAAGTCACCCAGTTGTTTCAGTTTGGCATCATGGGCCACGTTTTTGCAGAATATATTCTTGGAAAGGAAAATCCCCGGGTGGGTTTACTCAGCATTGGCGAAGAGGATGGCAAGGGCAATGAAATTGTCAAGGAAGTGTTTCAAATGCTCAAAGCCAGCCATATCAATTTTATCGGTAATATAGAAGGCAAGGAAGTCTATCGAGGTAACGCGGATGTGATCGTTTGTGATGGTTTTACCGGTAATATTGCGCTCAAGATAAGTGAAAGTCTGGCCGCAATGATCGGGACCAATCTGAAACGAATGTTTCAAAGTAATTGGGCTAGCAAACTGAGTTATCTGTTGTTAAAACCGCAATTGGACGAGTTCAAAAAGAAGGTTGATTATTCCGAAACTGGAGGCGCCCCTCTTTTAGGGGTAAACGGAGTCGTTATCATCGCGCATGGAAGCTCGTCACCTAAGGCGATAAAAAACGCTATCCATCGGGCTTGCGAATTATGTGAAAAAAATATCAACGAGCATATTCGCGAAGATATTGAATCCAATTTGATGGATGTGGAAGCGGCCAAAGGAACTATTTGGAAACAAATTAAAGAGATGGCTTTTGGGGGTGAATCCGAAGAGGGGGAAAAGCCTACCCCTCCCCAGAAACCAGGGGCTACGGATAAAAACACTGACGAAACCTGATAATTCCATACTTTGATGACCGATCTTAATACCGCTGTAGTCGCAGGAACTGGCGCTTATTTGCCGGAAAAAATCCTCACGAATCAGGATTTGGAAAAATCTCTTGATACTTCTGATGCGTGGATCACTGCGAGAACGGGCATCCGTGAGCGTCGGATTGCGGCCGAAGGAGAGTCCGCATCCACGATGGCGGCTAAAGCCGGCAAGCAAGCCTTGGAAGCGGGAGGGATTGGTCCGGAGGATGTGGATATGATCATTGTAGCCACTTCCAGCCCGGATGTGCTATTTCCTTCCACCGCTTGTTTTGTTCAAAATGAACTACAGGCTTTTGGTTCAGCTGCTTATGATGTTTCCGCTGTTTGCTCCGGTTTCATTTTTGGGCTTTCCATTGCCGAACAATATTTAAAGACAGGCCGTTACGAACATATTCTACTCATTGGCAGTGAGGTCAACTCCAGAATCGTCGATTGGTCGGACAGGGCCACATGCATACTCTTTGGGGATGGGGCAGGGGCATTATTGTTAAATAGGGTTGAGCAGGAAAAACCCTTAGGAATTTTGTCTACACATATTTATTCTGATGGAAGTTTGTCTGATTTGATTTGTGTTCCAGGAGGAATTGGCAGGACGGGAATTAATAAACAGGATATAGATGATAAAAAATACTCCATCAAAATGTCCGGCAATGCGACTTTTAAGGTCGCGGTTAAAAGAATGACGGAAGTGATTCAGGAAGCTTTGGAGTTTAATGGTCTCAGCATAGAGGAAGTTGACCTTTTGATACCCCACCAGGCTAACGAAAGGATTATTCGTGCTGTTGCCGAAAGGCTGAAATATCCAATGGAAAAAGTGTTAATGAACATTCACAAATATGGGAATACGTCTGCAGCTTCTATCCCGATCGGGATCAATGAAGCCTGGCGGGATGGACGTATTCAGCCAGGAGAAACCTCTGTTCTGGGTGCAGTCGGGGCCGGGTTGACCTGGGGATCGGCAGTGATCAAGTGGTGAAAATTGCATTTGTATTTCCAGGTCAGGGTTCCCAGTTTGTTGGTATGGGCAAGGACCTGTATGATCATGTGCCATCTGCTCGGAAACTCTTTGAGGAGGCCAATGAGGTTTTAGGATATGACCTTGCAAGTATTTGTTTTAATGGGCCTGAAGAAGCTTTGAAGTTGACGGAGAATACCCAGCCCGCACTGCTAGTGCACAGTACAATGGCCTTGAAAATATTAAGGGAAAATGGTATAGATTCGGTACTTGTTGCGGGCCATAGTCTGGGTGAATTTTCGGCTTTGGTCTCTGCAGGAGCTCTCCAATTTAAGGATGCGGTAAGGCTTGTCCGATTGCGGGGTCAGTTCATGCAGGAAGCGGTTCCGGTTGGAGTGGGATCAATGGCTGCCATTATCGGGTTGGAGATTGAGGCACTTCAAAAATTGTGCGATCAGGTTTCTCAAGATTCCTGTGTGGTTCAACCAGCAAACTTAAACAGTCTAGTACAGACGGTTATTTCAGGTCATAAAGAGGCTGTTGAGCAGGTGTCCGAAAAAGCGTTGCAGAGTGGCGCAAAAAAAGCGGTAGCCTTACCGGTGAGCGCACCGTTTCACAGTGCTCTTATGAAACCGGCAGAAATCAAGCTTCAAAAAGAATTGGAGCAGACCAAGTTTTATGACCTGTCCTGTCCTGTAATCACCAATATTGAGGCCAAACCCATCACCAAAGGGAGTGAAGCCAGATCAGCCCTTATTAAACAGGTCTGTTCCCCAGTGCGTTGGTCGGAAACTATGCAGGTGCTGGTGGATCAGGGTGTTGAAACGGTTATCGAATTAGGAGCAGGAAAGGTATTAAGTGGCCTGATAAAAAGATTTAACAGGAGCATCAATTGTTATCAGGTTGGTGACCGAGAAAGTTTGTTGCAAACTTTAGCGGCTTTAAACAAAAATTGATTTAAACGATGGATTCTTTGATGGAACTGCAAAACAAAGTGGCTTTGGTCACAGGAGGAGCTCAGGGTATTGGTAAAACCATCAGCGAGGAACTGGTTCGCAATGGTGCTCATGTTGTGCTGGGAGATGTGAATCTGGAAGGCGCGCAGGCCACAGCCGAAGCCATAAATAATAGTGGTGGCTCCGCTTCCGCTGTTAAAATTGATGTCTCGAACCCTGCTGAGGTGAAACAGGTTTTTGATTCCATCATGAAAGATAAAAAACCGGTGGATATCCTGATCAATAATGCGGGGATTACCCGTGATGGTTTGATGATACGAATGAAAGAAGTAGATTGGGACATTGTTCTCAATATCAACCTGAAAGGGAGTTTTCTTTGTAGCCAGCAGGCGGCAAAGCAGATGATGAAGCAAAAAAGTGGAGCAATTGTCAACATCGCGTCGATCGTCGGGGTGATGGGAAATTTTGGCCAGGCCAATTATTCTGCATCCAAGGCTGGAGTGATTGGTTTGACAAAAACCCTGGCTCGGGAAGTTGCATCGAGAGGGATACGGGTGAATGCTGTGGCACCCGGCTTTATTGATACGGAAATGACACGGGTTTTGGATGAATCGGTGCGTCAAAGTTTGATTGAGCAAATTCCCATGGCCAAGCTGGGTTTGCCCGAAGATGTGGCGCGTTGTGTTGCTTTTTTGGTTTCCGATAGGTCCAGTTATATAACTGGACAGGTTATTAATGTAAACGGTGGTATGTTGATGTGATTTCAATAAGGAGTAATTATGTCTGTTGAAGAAAAAGTTAAAGAAATTATCGTTGACCAGTTAGGCGTTGATGAAAAGCAGGTGACAGCAGATGCATCTTTCATTGATGACCTTGGGGCCGATTCCCTGGATACGGTGGAATTGGTTATGGCTCTTGAAGAGGAATTTGATATTGAAATTCCCGATGAAGAGGCTGAAAAAATTGCCACGGTTAAAGATGCTACAAGTTATATAAATAGCCGGACCAATTGATTGGTCGGAATATATTCATGAAAAGACGCGTTGTCGTTACTGGATTGGGGATCATTTCGCCCCTGGGTCTTGGGGTGAAGGAAAACGAAACGGCTTTATTTGAAGGCCGTTCAGGAATCGATTTCATTAAAAGCTTCACTCCTGATGAAGATTTCCCTGTTAAAATCGCAGGGGAAGTCAAGGGCTTTGATCCGGAACAATATATAGACCATAAAGATGTAAAGAAGATGGACCGGTTTATTCACTATGCTGTGGCCTGTAGTAAAATGGCTTTGGCGGATTCCGGTGCTGAAATTAATGACCAGAATGCTGAGCGGGTTGGCGTTATAGTCGGGGTTGGCTTAGGCGGCTTGCCTGCAATTGAAAAATACCACGATATTTTCAGGAATAGGGGGGTGAAAAAAATCACCCCCTTTTTTATTCCCATGTTGATTGCCAACCTGGCTTCGGGCCAGGTTTCAATTCTGACGGGAGCTAAGGGACCCAACTCCTGTGTGGTCACCGCTTGCGCTACGGGAACGCATTCCATTGGCGAAGCTGCAAGGTTCATTCAGTATGGGGATGCCGATGTCATGTTTGCCGGGGGTACCGAGTCGGTCATTACTCCGCTTTGTGTGGGGGGCTTCAATGCATCCAAGGCTTTATCGACCCGCAACGATGATCCCCAAGGTGCCAGCCGACCCTTTGATAAGGATCGGGATGGTTTTGTTATAGGGGAAGGGGGCGGGGTGGTTATCCTTGAGGAATTGGAGATTGCCAAAAAACGCGGGGCTAAAATTTATGGTGAAATTATTGGCTATGCTCTCAATGGGGATGCCTACCACATCACTGCGACTTCTCCCAGTGGTGAGGGTGCCGCGCGTTGCCTGAAACTCGCCTTGAACAACGCGGGGATCAATAAAGAAGATGTGGACTATATTAATGCGCATGGAACTTCTACTGCCGCAGATGCAACGGAGACGCAAGCCATTAAAACCACGTTTGGCGATCATGCTTATAAACTGGCTGTCAGTTCTACCAAATCTATGACAGGTCATTTACTGGGGGCCGCAGGGGGAGTTGAAGCAATTTTCACCCTCCTTGCTATGCAGAAAGGGGCGATTCCTCCCACCATCAATTACACCACCCCTGACCCTGAATGCGATTTGGATTATGTGCCAAATGAGGCCCGCGAAAGAAATCTGAACATTTGTGTTTCTAACTCCTTTGGTTTTGGAGGAACGAACGGAGTCCTTATTTTTAAAAAAATTTCAAACTAATTCCCGCTATGATTGAAGTCTCTTCGGATCGTGCCAAAGAAGTTGCTTCCCTTCAGGAAACCCTCGGGTATGTATTTTCCGACCTAAAA
>DODH01000123.1 GCA_003545625.1 Nitrospina sp. | reverse complement strand
CATTTTATTCTGCCAGAATTTTCTAAGTTGGGACTGGAGAATACCTTTGCGGTTTCAGCGGAACATGGGAATGGTCTTTACGAATTGATTGAAGCGATGGCCAAATCCCTTCCTGAACCAGAACCGGAGTCCGACTCCGATTGCGATGATATTCGTATTGCGGTGATCGGAAAACCCAATGTAGGAAAATCTTCTCTGATCAACAGTTTGTTGGATGCTGAACGTTGTATTGTTTCCGATGTGCCCGGAACCACTCGGGATGCGATCGATACGTTTCTTGAATGGAATGGGCGTCGTTTTATTTTGATCGATACAGCGGGGATCCGGCGCAAGGGGAAAACCCACCAGGTTCTGGACAAATTCAGCGTGATCATGGCTCTTAAAGCACTGGACCGTTGTGATGTCGCAGTGCTGGTGCTGGATAGCGCAGAGCAGGTCTCAGATCAGGACGCTACGATTGCGGGTTATGCGATGGATCGCGGCAAAGCGTGTTTGATTTTGGGGAATAAGTGGGACTTGTCGAAGGAAAAAGAAATTTCATTTGATGAGTTTGAAGAGCATGTGCGTTACAGACTTAAATTCATGGAGTACGCTCCTGTGGTGACGGTGTCGGCAAAAACGGGTTTGCGAATTGACAAGATTCTGCCGCAGGTGGAAAAGGTTTACGAAGAGTATTCCAGAAAAATACCTACCGCAACTCTAAATGAGTGTTTTGAACGTGCTATTCAGAAAAACCCCATGTCGAGTTACCGGGGTAAATTCATGAAATTGTTTTATGCCACGCAGGTGAAAAAACAACCGCCTACTTTTAAATGTTTTTTGAATTTCCCGCAAGGGATTCATTTTTCCTACCGCCGTTATCTGATCAACAGTCTTAGAAAAACGTTTGGCTTTGCCGGAACTCCTGTCCGGCTCATTTTATCCGGAAAAAGGAAAGGAATAGATACCTGAATAGTTCACCATTAGTCTGGGTGCTTCGGGTAATTTCAGTGTTGGTTCCGCGAAGAATCTCGCCTCTTGACCCCATCGATTTTAAGATCACGGCTTCTCAAGGAAGACAGGCTTTTCCGCAAGCGGTTGGTTTTTTCCTGTTGTGGGCTTGAACGCATTGAAAAGAAATGGATAAGGAAGATTTTCTGGACCGATTCGTTCCCCACTACCCTGATTTTTGCAGGGCGGCTGAAAAAATCCTTTATATTTATTGAATTTAGCTCATATTTAGTTTTGACATTTGTCGCGAAATTTGGAATGTTTATAGTTCTTAAACTATCAGGATTAGCAGTTCGTTGACAACGGCTCTTGTTTCATGACTAGGGAAAGCGGAGTTGGCTTCCCGTGTCCCGGTTTTCGGGTGTTATATTTACCAAGCGAGGTGATATGAAACAATATAAACTTCAAGATATCAGGAATATTGGATTGGTGGGCCATGGAGGATCGGGCAAAACATCTTTAGCCGAAGCGATTTTGTATTTTTCCGGAGTCTCCGACCGGTTGGGTAAAGTGGGCGATGTCTCATCGATTATGGATTACGACCCGGATGAAATAAAGCACGGGTATTCCATAGATGCCTCGGTTGCGTTTTGTGAAGTGAACGCTACTAAATTAAACCTCGTTGATACACCGGGAAGCAGTAACTTTATTGCTGATACGCCTGCCTGTCTCAGGGTAGTCGATGGTTTGATTTTTGTAGTCGGTGCCGATGAAGGGGTACAGTTTTATACTGAAAAAATATGGCAATGGGCCGATCAACTGAACCTTCCCAGAATTATTTTCCTGAATAAGCTGGATCATGAACGGGCCAATATTGCCCCCATCCTGGAAACCATTAAAAAGAAATTTAACAAAAACCCGGTTTTTCTCCAGCTTCCCGATACCACCGGGCAAAATTTTTCGGGGATCGTAGATCTTATCGACAATCATTACTTCTCCTACGACAAGGATGGTAAGGGGAGTGGAAAGACGGGGGAAACGCCTTCTGAGATTCAAGATGAAATGGAGCTCAGCCATGCGGAACTGATGGAGGCTGTGGCGGAAGTCGACGATGACCTGGTTGAAGTATATCTTGAACATGGAGAGTTGACCGAGGAGGAACTTTCCAAGGGATTAAAAGAAGGAATTCAAAATGGCCAGTTGATACCTGTGATTTGTGGGTCTGCTCTGCACAATATGGGTGTAGACCTTCTGCTTCAGGCGGCCATCAAATACCTTCCTTCTCCTGATTTGCGCCCTCCTGAGACTGCAAATCGGGGTGATTCGGAGGTTACACGCTCCGCGAATGGCGGTGAGCCGACTTCTGGCATGGTGTTCAAAACCATTGCTGACCCCTATGCAGGAAAACTGACTTTGTTTAGAATGTTCTCGGGATCCCTTAAGGGGGATTCCACTATTTACAACGCCACTCAGGACACTAATGAGCGTGTGGGGCAGTTGTATATGCTCCAGGGAAAAAAGCAGGTTAAGGTTGCGGAAATCTCAGAGGGGGACATAGGAACCGTGGCCAAGCTGAAGTCAACGGTGACAGGTGACACGTTTTCCGATGCTGAGGAAAAGGTGGTGTTCCCGCCCATTATTTTCCCATTGCCGGTTTTTTCGCGTGCACTGGTACCCAAAACAAGGGCTGATGAAGAAAAAATCAGTAGTGCCCTGCATAGGTTGTTGGAAGAGGACCCGACCCTGAAGATGGAAAGAAATGCTCAAACCGGACAGTTGTTGCTCTCCGGACTGGGGCAGGTTCACTTTGATGTGACGCTGGAAAGGTTGAAGCGGCGCTTTGGTGTCGAGGTGGAGGTAAAGGCTCCCAAGGTTCCTTATCGCGAAGCAATTAAAGGCTCCACCAAAGTGCAGGGAAAATACAAAAAACAAACCGGTGGAAAAGGCCAGTTTGGCGATACCTGGATAGAAATCTCTCCTCAGAAGAGAGGGGAGGGCTATGTTTTTGAGGATAAAATTGTTGGAGGTGCTATCCCCAAGACCTATATTCCTGCGGTTGACAAGGGAATCCAGGAAGCAATGGCCAATGGCATCATTGCGCATTACCCCATGGTTGATGTAAAAGTGAAATTGTATGACGGGTCTTATCACAATGTGGACTCATCGGAAATGGCGTTTAAGATTGCCGGTTCACTCGGATTCAAAAAAGGAGTCATGGATTGCAAACCGATTCTTATTGAACCGGTCATGAATATGGAAATTGTGGTACCAAGCGATCATGTAGGAGATATAATGGGCGATATCAATGCCAAACGCGGTAAGATTCAGGGTGTTGATCCCGCAGATGACACTCAGGTCATCCGTGCTCATGTACCAATGGCGGAAGTCTTAAATTATGCCGCTGATCTGACCTCCTTGACCGGCGGGCGGGGTATGTTTGTCATGGAATTTGATCATTATGCGGATGTCCCGGAACATTTGATGCAAAAAATCATTGATGAGGCCAACCGGGGCTTCGAAGAAAAGAAGAAGGAGTGACCGAAAGTATGAATAAAGCTGATTTAAATGGAACCTTGGTGAAGGCAGATATTGTCGACCAGGTTTATGAAAAGATCGGGTTCACACGCCAGGAAGCTGCCCAGGCGGTGGAAATTTTATTTAACGAAATTAAATCCGAATTGGCCCGGGGAAATAATGTCCGGATCTCAAGGTTTGCCAGTTTTATTTTGCGCGAGAAAAAAGCTCGTAATGCACGCAACCCCAAAACCGGAGAAACGATTCGTATTCGGTCCCGGACGGTATTGACCTTTAAACCCAGCAAACAGTTACTGGATTCCACAAACCAATCTTCCTTTAATGAAACCTCAGATTCCTGATAAATTATTTTTCAAAATTGGTGAAGTTGCTGACCTTGCCGGTGTGGAACAGCATGTTTTGCGCTATTGGGAAGACGAAATCAACGCGCTGAAACCCTCTAAAAACAAATCGGGGCAGAGGCTGTACCAGCAAAGCGATGTCGCATTGGTGCTGGAAATCAAACGACTGCTTTATGAAGAAAAATTCACAGTTGCCGGCGCCAAAAACAAACTCAAAAAGTTTAAAAGAAAAGGCACTCAAATGGATTTCGCCTATGACCGTGAAGCTTTTCTGGAGTGGAAACAAGGGTTGAAGAAAGAATTGGAGTCTATTTTAAAATCTCTTGAAGATCCTGAATAGGGTGCGGAATTGCCAAATGTAGGTTGTTGAGGGAATAAAAAAACCTCCCGGTGGATATCGGGAGGTTTTTTATTGCAGAACAGTCTATTTTTTAAGAAAACGCTTTTTTTGCCACCCCTACAAGGCCATCAAGGGTTCGGCAGGCCAGTAATTCGGCATCTTCCCGCGCCACTTGTTCACCGTTGGCATCCACTGCAATAGCGGATCGGTTCAGGTAACGGCTTTTTACTCCTTCCAGAGTCAGCTTGTTGGCATTGCCAAACTCCTGACTTACATCTTGGAGCAGACTGGGGAGACCTCTTCCCGCGTTGCTCAGAATATCGGTTCCAACTACAACAATGACTTCATCTGTGCCTGCGGCTTTGAATTTATCCATGTTGTCTTTAACGAGGTCAAATTCTTTATTGCAGAAACCGCCAGCACCCGGCAGGGTGATAATGAGTCTCTTACCCTTAAAATCATCGATAGACAGTTCCTGTTCTATGGGTGTGGAGGCGGCATTTTCTACCGACCATTCCGGGTTTAACCTGATTAACTTTACGTCACTGCCTGGCAGTTTTGCCATAGAAGAACCTCCTTTTTAGATTGTTATGAGACTCTTCTAAGATGCCTGAGAGTGCGGAAAGATGCATGATTTGCACATAAAAATTGCCATCACTACACTTAAGGTACCATATTGATTCTAATCGGTTGTCTGACTATGGATAAAACATGTTTGTTCTGTTAATCTAATGGTGTTGAAACCTTTGGGAGTTGCAAAACTAATGCGTAAATGGGTAGTGAGCGAAGAACCTCCGCTGGAAAATTGCAATAGCTTTTTACTGCTGTCAACTATGCTCTCGGCTCAACGAGCTCTTGCCCAGTTACTCCCACGGTTAGTGGTAGGTTTGGTTTTTAGTCTTTTAGGGGCTGAAACCTTGTGGAGCGAGGAGGCCAAAAGGCCTTTTTATGAATATCCTGGAGATTACCGGCAACAGATCAATCAACAGAAAGATGATTTTAAAGCTCGCTTTGGTTATGAATTGCTGGATTTGGAAATGGGTTGGAAACCCAATGAAATTGAAGAATTAACTTTGGCGTTTTCCCGTTTGCCGGAGACGTTTTTACATATACCGGGGATAAAGGGATTTTATCATTTCAGTAAGCTTCGAGCGGCCCCAGAAGGGATGCCGGTGGATGATATACCTGCCGCCACTTTTCCCGGTTTCCAAACAGTATACAGAAATTCGCATTTGTCCTACGATGTCGAGGTGGATGATCAGGAACCTCGTATAGAGTTTTTCAATGTCTTATTTTATGAAGACCGGGAGGTGTTGCAGAATATTGTCCAGCATGAGATGGCACATTTTTTTGATATATTCCAAGGTTACCTATCATTTTCCCCGGAATGGCTGAAAATCTCTAATTTCAGTTTGGTTCACCTTCCCGCTTTGGACGGGCGACCGGGGGATGATTATTTATTCGCGGCTGTAAATAATCCGGATGTGGACCATTATGCTCCGGTCTCTTCTCGCCAGCTTCCTACCTATTCGCGGCAGAATCCGCAGGAAGATTTCGCCAATTCGGCTACAGCGTATATTAATTATCCCTACTTCCGTTATAGTCATCCTAAACGGTATCTTTTTTTAAAAAATAAGGTGTTCGGAGGGAAGGAATATTTCCCCGAAACCGGAATGAACTACCGGGACCAAGTGGTTGCCGATTTTGAAAAAGTCCTGACCGATAGGGATTGGGATGGCGTGATTCGTATTGCCCGGGAAGTGGGCAGGGATTACTCTCCTGAAAT
>DODH01000282.1 GCA_003545625.1 Nitrospina sp. | reverse complement strand
ACGAGCAGAACCCCTGTTCCCAGAAGGCACCAGACAGCCTGGCGTTTGAGAAAATAATAGGAGTCGTTGTATTTTTCCAAGGCGTACACAGCACTTGAACTGAAAACCATAACGATACCCACCAGAACCAGGACGGCCACGGTGATGCCCATTAACGAATCTGAGTGTTTTTCCTGAGACGCAGCCAAAATCCATTATCCTTCCAGGTTTTTAACAATCGTTTTAAAACAGTTTCCCCGGTCCTCGTAATCTTTAAACATGTCAAAACTTGCGCAAGCCGGTGAGAGGAGAACGATATCCCCATCTTCAGCTTTTGCTTTTGCCAAGTGAACTGCTTCTTCCAGGCTATCGCTTTCTTCATAACCGAAGGAGCCGTTCAGAATCCCTTTAAACTTGTCGCGGGTCTCGCCGATGAGAACCAGGTGTTTGACTTTTTCTTTCATCAGGCTCTTTAAAGGAGAAAAATCTGTTTCTTTATCTTTTCCACCTGCGATGAGAATGATAGGACGGTCAAAAGTGTTCAATGATTTGCAAACAGAGCCTACGTTGGTCCCCTTGGAATCGTTGACGAAATCGACGCCGTTCATGGTGCGGACCCATTCCAGACGATGCTCAAGGATGGTAAAGTTTTTTAAAGCCCGTAGAATGGCCTCTTGCGATACATCGAGAAGCAAAGCGACGGCAATGGCGGGGAGGATGTTTTCGACCTGCCACCGCATTCCTTTGGACAGCGATTCAAGGGATAGCATTTCCCTCTCATTGTTTTGAAGTCGGGCGATAATTTTGTTCCCACGCAAAAATATCCCTTTATCAAGCTCAGTTTGAGTGCTGAATAAAATGCGCTCAGCCGGGCAGTCTTTTCCAAGGTTGCGGGTATTTGGATCATCCTGATTCAGTATCAAAAAATCATTTTGCGTTTGGTGGGCAAATATTTTCTCTTTCAGCTCAGCATAGGTTTTAAAATCTTTATGCCGGTCCATGTGGTCCGGACTAATATTTAGAATGACTGAAACTACCGGGCGAAGTCCCGATGTAGCTTCCATTTGAAAACTGGAAAGTTCGAGAATTCTGTAATCGGCACCGCCTTGATCCAATAAAGAAATAAAAGGGGTTCCAAGATTTCCTCCTGCATGTACGGTTTTTTCAGACTGACTGAACATTTCAGCGATTAGGCTGGTGCAGGTGGATTTGCCGTTAGTTCCGGTGACGGCAATGATCGGAACAGTATTGAACCGATTCGCCAGCTCAATTTCGCTGATGATTTCGATTCCTGCCCGTTTGGCGTTTTCAAGAAACGATGAATGAATAGCTACTCCCGGACTCAATACAACCAGTTCTGTGTCAGAAGGTGGCGCAGAATTTTCGAAACGGGTTTTCACATCAGCACGCAATTGTTTCAAGGACTCTAATAATTGTTCGCGAGGCTTGCTGTCCGTCACCGTGACACGGGCTCCCTGCCGGGAAAGAAAGTTAGCCACAGCGATGCCCGTTTTACCAAGCCCGATTACGCATAGGGTTTTGTTTTTAAGTTCCATCATTACCTGAGCTTCAGGGTGCTGAGACTGATCATGGCTAGAATCACCGCGACAATCCAGAATCGCACGATGACCTTGGGTTCTGACCAGCCCAGTTCCTCAAAATGGTGGTGAAGCGGAGCCATTTTGAAAAAACGTTTTCCACCTGTATATTTGAAATAACCGACCTGAATGATGACGGACAGCGCTTCAATCACGAAAATACCGCCAATAAGAATCAGCAGGAGTTCATGCTTGACGATCACCGCAATGGTGCCCAGCAACCCTCCCAGAGATAAGGACCCTACATCCCCCATAAATATCTGAGCGGGGTAGGAGTTGTACCAAAGGAAACCCAGACTGGCTCCCATAATGGCTGAACTGGCGACAGCAACTTCTCCCGCATCCTTGATGTGCTGAATACGAAGGTATTCTGAAAAATTGAAGTGACCGCTGATATAAACGATACCGGTATAAGTAAGCGTGGCGATGATAATAGGGCCGATCGCTAATCCGTCCAGCCCATCTGTCAGGTTGACAGCGTTGGAGGTCCCCACCATTATGAAAACAATAAAAAGCAGGTAGCTGATGACTCCCAGGTCAGGCTGAAACCCTTTAAAGAAGGGGACCGATAAGCGTGTGGCATATTCCGCACGCGCAGGGTCGAAATATAGCAGGTAAATTCCAACCGCCAGGCTCAGCAAGACCTGAAGCAAAATCTTTTCTTTTGCGCTGATGCCTTTCCCCTTTTTTAATTTCAGGATATCGTCACGCAGTCCGATAGCTCCGAAGCCAAGCGCGGAAAGCAGGACAAGCCAGATATAATGATTGCTCAAATCAGCCCAGAGCAGGGTAGAGCAACCGAATGTTGCCAGAATAAGCAGTCCGCCCATCGTTGGAGTTCCAGACTTGGAACTATGGTGTTGTGGTCCATCACTGCGGATTTTTTCCTGTATCTGAAATTTCTGCAAAACGCGAATCATCAGGCCACCCAGAATAAGGCTCAATCCCAATGCCGTGATTCCGGAATATGCGGACCGGAAGGTGATGTACTTAAAGACATTGAATATTGAATAATCCGAACTGAGCGGATAAAAAAAGTGATAGAACATAATTAATTCTTATTTTCGATAAAGATTTGTAATATTTTTTCCATTGCGGTCCCTCGTGAGCCCTTGAACATCACACAATCCCCACTCCTCGCTTCCTGGATTAAAAATTCAGCCGCCTCCTGATGATCGGCGAATTGCAGAATTTGAATTTTTCCCCCTGCAAGGGCATATTTCGCTGACAGGCCAGCCAGCTTTCCGACTGTGACCAGAATGTTTGTTTTGGATTGGGCGATTTCTTCTCCCAAATTTTTATGTGCGGGGACAGATCGGTCCCCCAACTCGAGCATGTCCCCGATAACAAAAATTCGTCGACCCTGGGTTTTAAAGTTGTCCAGAGTTTTCAAAGCTTCGGTCATGGACCGGGGATTGGCGTTGTAAGCGTCATTAATAAGATCGATTCCTTTATGTCGAATTTGTTCGTTGCGTTGGGACATACGCTGGTAATTTTCCAGTCCGCGGGTCATGGTCTCTTCCTGAATCCCTAGCGAATAACCGGTTGCCAACGCAGCGAGGGTGTTATAAATGTTGCAATAGCCAAGGTAGGGAAGGCGAATGGAAAGAGTTTTGTCGAAAAGTTTTACCTTGAATTGAAACCCCAGGTTGTCCTTGCTTTCTATTTCACTTGCCCGCACATCCGCAGGCTGGTCGATGCCAAAGGTGACGGTCCTGGCGCGAAGCGACCGGGCCAACTCCAGAACCAGCGGGTCGTCGGCGTTGACAATAGCCGTGCCTTCTTCCGTCAGCGAATCAAACAACTCTCCTTTTGCAGACTGAATATCTTTAAGGTTCTTCAATTGCACCAGATGCCCTTCGGAAATATTGGTGATCACGCCAATATCCGGTTGCGCGATCTCTGCCAGTCTTTTAATCTCACCCATCGCGCTCATCCCCATTTCAAGAACCCCCACTTCATGCGAAGGTTCTCTTTGCAGAAGAGTCAGAGGCAGGCCGATATGGTTGTTCAGGTTGCCTTGAGTCTTCAAAGTCTTGAATTTGGTTGCCAATATTGCAGCGATCATTTCCTTAGTGGTTGACTTTCCATTTGTCCCGGTAACGGCAACAACCTTGAGCGGAAACCGTTTTCTCTGGAAGCCTGCCAAACCTTGTAGGGCTTTAAGCGTGTCCGGGACTTGGATCACAAATGGTCCGGATTCAACCGGAAGCTTCTCCGGATTGGACAGAATGATTCCTCCAACCTTTTTATCAATCACGTCAGCGAGAAAGTCATGTCCGTCAAAACGCTCTCCTTTAATGCAAACGAATAACGCCCCTTTTGAGACTGTCCGGGAATTTATGGATACTCCCCGGAATAGACAATCAGGATCTCCTTGCAGGAGTTGTCCTCCAATAGCATTGAGGCAATCTTGTGCTTGACCTTCCATCAGTGGCTTCGCTTCCTTAAAGCAGAACGGGCGACTTCCCGATCATCAAAGTGAATGGTTTTTGTGCCCAGAATCTGATAATCTTCATGACCTTTTCCTGCAATGAGAACCAGGTCATTTTTGCCAGCGAGATGGATGGCGTGTTCAATGGCCTCTTCCCGGTTGATGATTGCCGTATAGTCATCACCCTCCCGGGCAGAAGAAGGAACGCCCTGGAGAATATCTCCAATGATCTGTTCAGGGTCTTCCGATCTGGGGTTGTCAGAGGTGATGATGGAATAATCTGCTTCATTTAAAACGGCTTGTCCCATGGCTTTTCTTTTTCCCTTGTCTCTGTCGCCACCACAACCGAACACCACAATCAGTTTTCCCTCCGTGAAAACTTTCGCCGCTGAGATTGCGTTGGATAGCGCATCATCGGTATGCGCGTAATCCACCAGCACAGAAATTCCCTGGCTGTTTTCAATGCATTCGAATCGTCCAGGAATAGGTTGGATTTGGCGAAACACTTCCTGAACCTTTTCAAGAGAGATATCCTGAACCATAGCGCCTGCCACAGCAGAGAGGAGATTGTAGACATTGTGCCGACCGAGAAGGTTGGAATGGATTTCTTTCGTTCCAAAAGGAGTTTTCAGGATAAATTGGCAACCCGATTTTGTGAGCACAATATCTTCAGCCTTAAAATCCGCATTACTGTCAATGCCGGTGGTGAAGGAGCCCGCCTTAAATTCCTCGTAAAATTCCTGTCCGACTGTGTCGTCAATATTAAAAATCCGGTGTTGCACCTGGTTATCCAGGAAAAGTTTTTTCTTAGCGTTTTTGTAGTGCTCCATATCGCCATGAAAATCCAAATGATCGCGACTCAGATTGGTGAAAATACCCGCCTTGAAACGCATATCATGAACACGGCTTTGGTGTAGGGCGTGGGAAGAGACCTCCAGAACGCACTTTTCAATTTTTTCTTCGATCATTTCGTTCAACAGTCGATTCAAATCCAGGGACTCAGGCGTGGTAACAGGGGCTGAAAATTTTTTACCATCGTAATGGTAATCGATGGTGCCGATAACCCCGATTCCCTCTGCGTCGAATAAAGCTTCAAGAATATAGGCTGTGGTGGTTTTCCCGTTTGTCCCGGTAATTCCCGTTAAGGCTAATCGTTCTGACGGGCTGTGGTAAAAATTGGCGCTGACGATAGAAAGCGCTTTCCGGGAATCTTCGACGTGCAAGGCTGTGACATCGCGCGATCCCAATCCAAGTTCATTTAGAGAATCAAGAGGTGTTTGTGTAATAAGCACCGACGCTCCCTGGGCGACTGCATCTTTTATGAACGTGCCCCCATCCAAGTTCCCACCGGGTATGGCCACAAACAAGCTGTCTGTCCCGGCTTTTCTGGAATCGTAGACGATTTCGCGAATTGTCTGGTTCATGGTTCCCAGAATATTGGTCACGGGCAACCCTGAGATTAAATGTGAAAGTTTTGTATTGTCAGTCACGTTTAGATAATCACTTTCAGGATACGACTTTGTCGAAATTGTTGCTTGCATCAGGCTCGATCAAGAATAAAATTACGTTCTTTGCGTGACGGAACGTTTAAATAACGCAA
>DODH01000168.1 GCA_003545625.1 Nitrospina sp. | reverse complement strand
TTTTTTCAAGCAGAAGACGGCATACGAGATGTAGCCGTGACTGGAGTTCAGACGTGTGCTCTTCCGATCTATCTGCTCCAGGTAGTGACACAATGAAAATCGGAAATATCCGTGGTTTGGGGCAGTTTGAGAAATTCTTCCCAATTGAAGGTTTTGACCGTTTTTACCAGACCTGAAACGGTAAGGTTCCATGTGGTCTCATCCAGTTCAGGGGTCACCCCTAAATCCAGCACTGGCCAGCCTTCGACCACCCGTTGTCCAGGGGGTGTTATTGGATTGCCATCCCGGTTCAGTTCCCCCTCACCTTGAGGAGTTTCACCCTTTAAAGTCTGATTCTTTTGAAAAGCCTTGCGGTATTCGATCAACCGCTCCCGGCCTTTTATTTTTTTGGAATTTGGATCGTATAACATGAAGTCTAGGAAATATTGCCTAAATTTATAAATAAAAGAGATTTATTTTTATTTTTTGATTACAGTTTTGGCTTTGAGTTAAATGATCTGTTAAATAAGATGAAACTCCTGCCGACTGGTTACAAGTTTATTTATGGAGATCCCAAATAGTGGGCTTCAGCACATTCTGGCATTGTGGCAATATATCCAAGGCCATAAATAATAAGGGTTAAGTCATTATCCCGTTTCACCGAAAAAGGAAAGGACAGTCTTTTATTTGCCGGAGCTTCCTGATTGATGAATTTGAAAATCCTTTCTTTTAATTGGCATGAGCCTTATCTATGCCTGCTGGCGCGAATGGGTCATGAATTCCTAATCGTAGAGCCTGAAATTACCCCCGGTCATTACCGGCGATGGGATGAAAATATGCGTCCCATTCCGGAAAACGTACGCCTCATCTCCAAAACAACCGCCCTGGACATGCTGGAACTCGGTGAATTGGACCTGATTATTGCACACAATATAAAAGATTTGTTAGAGGTGAAAGACTACTCCCTGCCCAAAATTCTTGTGTTTCACAACTGTTTGACCACAGAAATCAAATTGACTAAAGATAAGATCAGGCGGGAAGATTATCTAGCCAAGGTGGATATCCTGCTGGATGGCGTTCATAAAGTTTTTATCTCAGAAAAAAAACGGCGAGACTGGGGATTAGACGGTGATGTGATCCTGCCAGGACTGGATGTCTCGGAGTATGGGGGGTATAGCGGTGACAGAGAAGTGGTTTTGCAGGTCGGCAACATGCTTCAGGAACGCGATTTGATGATGGGTTATTCCCTGAGTAAAAAAATCGTGAGGGACCATCCTTTGACGATCATGGGTATGAATCCAAATATTCCCGGCTCACATTTGTCACGGGGTTTTCAGGATTTGTTGGAGCATTTTAGGAGTTCCAGAGTCTTCGTTAATACGACCGTTGAAGAATTTGAAGATGGATACAATTTAAGCATGCTGGAGGCCATGGCTACTGGAATGCCGGTGGTCAGCTCGTGGAATAGATCTTCCCCCATTGAAGATGGAAAGAACGGCTATGTCTCTAAAGATCCTGAATATTTAAACCGGTGCATTGATTCTCTATTGAAAAATCCGGAAGAGGCCAGGAGGTTGGGTGACAAAGCACGGGAAACTGTTCAGGAGAAATTTCCGTTGCAACGATTTCTCCAATCATGGCGGAAGGCAATTGAAAAATCAGTTTTGGAATTTTTAGAACGAACCGGGATCAACCTCCAAAAAAATACCCGACTATTTAAGGATAAAATCCGGAAAAATATTTTGATGGATTTTGTGTCCTATCCCGCAACTACTGCGCATTACCTGGAAAGAGCTTTCAGACAAAAACACAATGTTATAACTTGCGGTTCTCAAATAAATGACAAAATTATCAAGCTATGGAATCTGGAAGCGCTTAATTGGGAAGCCACTCCCCAGAACATTTTCAGGGGAAACGCAACGCCTTTACAGCAAGTCATGGCAGAACTGCCTGATGGATGGCAACCTGATTTTTATTTATGGGTCGAGACGGGTTTGAGCGATATCCCGGAGGATCTAAGTGAGCACAAATTGCCCAAGGTTTGTTATCTCATAGACACCCATATTAATTTTGACCGGCATCTTGAAATTGCTGGAAACTTTGATTTTGTCTTTTTAGCCCAAAAGGCGTATGTGCAGCCGATGATGCAGGCAGGGATCAAAAACGTCATATGGCTACCCCTGGCTTGTGATCCTGAAATTCATGGACAGGTAAAGGTTGACAAGAAATTTGATGTAGGTTTTGTCGGTTCCATTTCTGTTACCCCGGATCGCCGAAAAAATCTTTTAGATAAAATACGGAAAAAATTTGATCTGAACTGCCAAAGAAAATTTATGGACGAAATGGCGGAGCATTATAGTAAGTCCCGTGTCATTTTCAACAATGCCATAAACAATGACCTCAATATGCGGGTATTCGAGGCTTTATGTAGCGGTAGCCTGCTGGTCACCGATTCTGCGCCAGGGAGTGGGCTTGACGAATTCTTCAAGGATAAGGAGCATTTGGTTGTATATGACGATGAAAACCTTGAAGAAATTATTTTCCATTACCTCAAGAATGAACCGGACCGGGAAAAGATCTCCAGCGCGGGCAGGAGAGAGGTTCTAGCTAGACATACTTATGGACATCGTACGGAATGGATGATTCAAGTCTTGAATGAAAAAATTTCTGCTACTGAAGAAGAGGAGCCTGTTTCTATGAACGAAAAACCTGTTTCCTATTATGAAAATGTCAGAAATGATTTGATTCCACTTATTCCAAATGATGCGAAGTGTATTTTGGAAGTGGGTTGCGCGTCGGGAATGACGGGGCGTGAGCTTAAAAGACGCAACGGGGCTTTTGTGGCAGGAATAGAATTGAATGCCAATGCCGCCAATGCCGCTAAAGATGTTTTAGATGATGTGGTGCATGGAAATATTGAAAAAATCACCCTACCTTATAGTGATAATTCCTTTGACTGCATTTTGTTTGCG
>DODH01000118.1:4631-5418 GCA_003545625.1 Nitrospina sp. | reverse complement strand
GAAAGGAGAAGCTGAATTTGGCCAGGTATACAGGTTCTGTTTGCCGACTTTGTCGGCGAGAAGGCATAAAATTATTTTTAAAAGGCTCCCGTTGCGAGACGGCGAAGTGCGCTATTGAAAAACGGCCATATCCCCCCGGTCAACATGGTCAGGGCAGAAAGAAGTTCTCTGAATACGGGGTTCAGCTTCGTGAAAAACAAAAGGTAAAGCGCATTTATGGTTTGCTGGAAAAACAATTCCGCAATTACTTCCATGCGGCAGATAAGAAAAAAGGCATCACCGGAGAAAACCTTCTGCAAAACTTGGAGTTGCGGATGGATAACGTTGTTTTCAGGATGGGGTTAGCCCCTTCCAGGAGCGCGGCTCGCCAACTGGTTACGCACAACCATTTTACCGTTAATGGGAAAAAGGTGGACATTCCATCCTATATACTTGGACAGGGAGATACGATAGCTCCGAACCCCAATAAGCTGAAAAAAGCTCCAGTGAAAAACGCGATAGAGAATATTAAGGGAAAAACCCTGCCGGATTGGTTGGTATTTGATGCAGATAGTAAGCAGGGTGTGGTCCAGGCCTTACCTACAAGAGAGCATGTAACCATGCCGATTGAGGAACAGTTGATCGTTGAGCTCTATTCACGTTAACTGTGGCCGGTTCGTTTCATCAAACTAATTAAAAACTGTTAAGACCCTAATTAAGAGGTCGGAGGTTTCATGTTCACAGCTCAGGGAATTGTTAAACCCAAGCGATTAGAATTCGATAAGAAAAACAAATCGGAATATTACGG
>DODH01000118.1:2094-4248 GCA_003545625.1 Nitrospina sp. | reverse complement strand
CTCTTTAAGAAGAATGCTGTTGTCTTCGATTGAAGGAGCCGCCATTGTGGCCGTAAAGTTTGAGGGAATCTTTCACGAGTTTTCTTCCATTCCGGGAGTGGTTGAAGATGTTACTGAAATCATCCTCAACCTCAAACAGGTCAACCTCCAACTGAATGGTGATGAGGCCCATAAACGGGTTTATATCAAAGCCTCGAAGCCGGGGACGATTTGCGCCAAAGATATCACGGCTGATGCGGATGTGGTGGTGCTGAATCCGGATCTTCCCATTCTCACTATTGACCAGAATGGCGAGGTGGAAATGGAAATGATTGTGCGAAGAGGTCGGGGCTATGTTCCTGCCGATAAACACAATATTGAAAATGAATCTGTGCAGATGATCCCCATGGACTCCAGCTTTTCCCCGATTGAAAAGATCACCTTTCATGTTGAGAATACCCGGGTTGGGCAATCCACCGATTATGATTCTCTGGTCCTGGAATTATGGACCAATGGGGGCATTACTCCTGAAGATGCGGTGGCTCATGCTGCCAAGATCGTTAAAGATCATATGCAGATCTTTATCAATTTTGATGAAGAGCCGGAACCCGTACAGCCACAAGTGGACGAGAAAAAGCAGAAGATGCTGGCAAATATGGCCAAATGTGTGGAAGAGCTCGAACTGTCTGTGCGTTCCTACAATTGTCTTAAAAATGCCAACATACAGACCATCGCCGAACTGGTTCAAAAAACCGATGGCGAAATGCTGAAAACAAGAAACTTCGGCCGGAAATCGCTGAATGAAATTAAGGAAATTTTAGAGGACATGGGGCTTCATTTGGGAATGAAAGTCGATGAAGAAGACCTCAAGCAAATCAGCCAGGCCCAGAAGAAAAAAGAAATTGATATAGAAGCCGAGCTTTAGCAGTCTTGTTCGGTGAAGTCATAACAGGAGTGATAAAAATCAATGCGGCATTTAAAAGCAGGTAGAAAATTCGGGCGGACCTCCGCTCACCGGAAAGCATTGTTCAGAAACCTTGTTCAGGCTCTTATTAAAAGGGAGCGTATCAGTACCACTTTAGCGAAAGCCAAAGAACTGCGGGGCAAGGTGGAAAAAACAATTACGCTGGGGAAAAAAGGTACGCTTCACGCCCGCCGCCAGGCTTTCAAACTGGCTCCTGCCAAAGAAGCTGTGCAAAAGGTGTTTGGTCCGCTTGCGGAACGTTACGCCAATCGGCCGGGTGGATATACCCGGATCATTCGTATCGGTCACCGCAAGGGGGATGATGCGCCCATGGCATTTATCGAACTGGTAGACCGTGAGGGCGAGGCGAAGGTTTCTTCTAAAGAAAAAACCGCACCGAAAAAAGAAGCGAAAGACACCAAGCCAAAAGTGACTGAAAAGAAGAAAGCGGAACCTAAAGCAAAAGAATCGGCACCCAAAAAAAACAAAGCCCCCGCTGATAAAAAGAAATCCGATTCGAAAAAAGAACCCGCCAAAAAAGACAAACCAGAAGATAAGAAAAAGAAATAACCGCCACTGGGCGTGGGGCCAGTGTGCAATTGCATTCTCTGGTGAGCAAATGTTTTTCTCGGCTTGATTTGCCTTTGCCCAGTTGCCCCTACCTATAGGCAGTTTGGCGGTACCCCGGTTGGTTCCTGCTTAAACCTGAAGTTCGTAGTTTCCTTGATATAAATCAAAAGATCATCATAACTCTTGAAATGCTCGGTGAAGCCGTAGTCATCGCCGGTGTATTCGCAGGATTCCGTGCTGTGCTCGCGACACATGTAAGGCCGGTGTTCATAGATGGCACATTTATTGTCCGGCGTTAAAAAATTGCACCGGCTGTGGATCATGATGTACCAGTCTTTCCGGTAGATATAAAACGAAACGTTTTCATGGGCAATTTTCCACAATAAACTTTCATAATCCCGTCGGTCCTCAGGTTCATCAATTCCAAACGCGAAATAATTGCAACAATAAGCCGGAAGACATTTTTCACATTGGTGGGTATCATCTCGTTTGCTCTTTGTCTTTGTCATGAATGGATCCTTGCTGGGTTAAGAATAAATTAATGAGAAAAGCGAATCTGGTTTTTCGGAAGATTCAATCAACGGCTATTTTGCCTGCCTGACCTTGCAGAGTCAACCACTAGACGTGACCAGCGTGACCGG
>DODH01000118.1:0-1679 GCA_003545625.1 Nitrospina sp. | reverse complement strand
AGAGATATCACGCACACTGGCCCCACGCCTAGTGGTAAAATGTTCGGGTTGATTTATTGTGAGGAGTCGAACAGGACTTGAATGATTCTAAACAACCGCTCATATTGCCGATTTTCGCAAACACATCTTTTGTCCGCCGCGCTTTCCTGGTTAGCCTGTTTCTGGCCTTAACGGGGTTGATCTATTTCAATTCCCTGAAAAATGGTTTTGTGTTCGACGACCAGCATTACATCGTCAAAAACTATTTAATAAAGGTTCTGGACAGCCAGGGGTTGTGGAATATGTTTTCCTCTTTTTATCTTTGGGATTATCTTCCCTTAACCCTCCTTTCCCTGAGCTTTGATTATTGGCTTTATGGCTTGAATCCTGCCGGATACCATTTTTCCAATACCCTGCTTCATTTTGTAAATTCTCTTTTGGTTTATCAGTTGGTTCTCCAGATTACCAAGTCGGGAAGAGTCGCTTTATGGACTTCTTTGATCTTTTTGACTCATCCGTTACAAGTGGAAAGTGTGGCCTGGATTTCAGAGCGTAAAAATCTGTTATCTTTTTTCTTTTTTTCCTTTTCGTTTCTAACCTATCTGCGTGGGGGAACGCGTCCCCTTTCCCTGATTTTATTTTTGCTAGCCTGTCTCGCAAAAACTACGGTAGTGATCCTTCCTCTCCTGCTGGTCCTTTACGATGTTTCGTTTACAAGCAAACACATTAAAAACATCCTTTTGGATAAGGCACCTTATTTTTTAATTTCTCTGGGGATCACGATACTGGCCCTGTTATCGCATTCGGGCGGGGGGACCCTCCGCGATTATCCAGACAATAATCCCATCCATATGGTTTTCAGTATGATGGTGGTTTTCAAGGAATACATAATAAAAATATTATTTCCAATCAATTTGAATATCTGGTATCCCGATCAGGTTTATAAAAGTGTAATGGAGCCGCAGGTTCTGATTTCGGTTCTTGTGATGGCGGGTTATATTTGGCTGATTCGATGGAGCTATTCAAGCCAGCGGGTTGTATTTTTCGGACTGCTTTGGTTTCTCATTGCATTGCTTCCAGTTTCCCACATTATTCCTTTTCCACAAATGATGGCCGATCGCTTTCTTTATATTCCTGGTATGGGACTCATGCTGGCCCTTACCGTAATGGCGTCAAGGTATTTAAAGGGAGAAGGAGCATTATCTGTTATTTTAATATTTAGTATATTAAGCATCAGCAGGAATTATGTTTATCAGGATGATTTCCATTTGTGGCAGGACAGTGTTTCGAAAAATTCGCACCACACCCGTTCAATGATGTTTCTCGGACTTTCTTATTGGGAGAAAGGGGATCAAGGCCGGGCGCTGGAAACATTGAAACAAGCCAGAATGCTGGAGCCTGAAAATAATAGGGCCGTTCTCTACTCTGCTCATATCCATGCGGAGAGGGAAGAATGGAACCAGGCGGAATCTCTCTATCGGGAGCTGGTTGAGAAGAATCTGGAAAGACCCCAATACTACACTCACCTGGCAGTTTTTCTGGGAAACCGGAATCGGATAAAGGAAAGCCTCGATTTATTAAACCAGGCCCTGGAGCGAGACCCCGGTTATGCGCTGGCTCATTTTAATCGGGCTGTTTTCCTGGATATGGCTGGAGACTCGGATGGGGCGTTCAGTGCTTATCAAAAGGCGGCGGTCCTC